>JAJYBQ010000060.1 GCA_021778935.1 Pseudomonadota bacterium
GTTTTCGATCAAGACCAAGGTCCATGCAATGGGGCCCGGCGTCGTCGCCGGCCTGGCCAAGGCGGTGGCGCTGGCCGAGGCGCGCTATCGCGGGCTGGTGATCTGGTCGCCGGAGGAGCCGTTCTCGGCCGGAGCGGACCTGCAAGGGATGCTGCCGGCGTTCCTGCGCGGCGGCCCGCCGGCGGTCGGAGAACTGCAGCGGCAGATGCAGGAGGCGTTCCTGGGCGTGAAATACGCCCAGGTGCCGGTCATCGCCGCGGTGCGCGGCATGGCGCTGGGTGGCGGTTGCGAGCTGCTGTTGCATTGCGCCAAGCGGGTGGCCGCGTTTGAATCGTACGTCGGCCTGGTGGAGGTCGGGGTCGGGCTCGTTCCCGGCGCCGGCGGCTTGAAGGAGGGGGCGATGCGCGCGGCCGCCGCGGCATCGGCGGTCGGAAGCGCGGATCTGCTGCCGTTCCTGCGCCACTGGTTCGAGAACGCGGCGACGGCGAAGGTCGCGACGTCCGCCTATGAGGCGCGCCGGATGGGCTACCTCCTGCCGTCCGATACCGTGGTGTTCCATCCGCAGGAATTGCTGTGGACGGCGGTCTTCGAGGCGTTTACCCTGCACGCCACGGGGTACCGGCCGCCGTTGCGCGGGCGGCGGTTCGCCGCCGCCGGCCGTTCGGCGCTGGCAACCTTGAAGGCGTTCGCGGCGAATCTGCGCGAAGGCGGTTTCGCGAGCGAACACGACTACCATCTTGCTGCGCAGATCGCGGAAGTGCTGTGCGGCGGCGACATCGACGCGGGCGCCCTGGTCGACGAGGACTGGTTCCTCGAACAGGAGCGCAGGCATTTCGTTCCGCTGCTCGCGCATCCCAAGACGCAGGAGCGGTTGATGGGCTTTCTGCAGACCGGCAAGCCGGTGCGGAATTAGGGGGAATTCCATGAATCGGCATGTCCAGGACGCCTACATCGTCGCCGCGACCCGCACGCCCATCGGCAAGGCGCCGCGCGGGGTGCTGCGCAACACGCGCCCCGACGATCTGCTGGTCGCCGCGATCCGCGGGGCGCTTGCTGTCGTTCCCGGCCTGGATCCCGCGGCCGTCGAGGACGCCCTGATCGGCTGCGCCATGCCCGAGGCGGAGCAGGGATTGAACGTCGCGCGCGCCGCCGCGTTGTATGCCGGCCTGCCCAAGTCCACGGCGGGATGTACGGTCAACCGGTTTTGCGCGTCGGGACTCAACGCGGTGGCGATGGCTGCGGATCGCATCCGGGTGGGCGAAGCCGACGTCGTGCTGGCGGGCGGCGTCGAGTCGATGAGCATGGTGCCGATGGGCGGCAACAAGCCCTCCTACAACCCGCGCCTGTTCGAGGACGACAATCTGGGCATCGCCTTCGGCATGGGGCTGACGGCGGAGCGGGTGGCCGCGCAGTGGAAGGTCCCCCGCGAGGCCCAGGACCGGTTCGCCCTGACTTCGCATGAACGCGCCGTCATGGCGCAGCAGCGCGGCGAATTCCGGGACGAGATCACGCCGCTCGACGTGATCGATCGCGTGCCTGAGCTCGCAACCGGGGAGGTGGCGCAGCGTCACCGCCGTCTGGAAGCGGATGAGGGTCCGCGCGTCGACACCAGTCTGGAGGCGCTTGCCCGCCTGAAGCCGGCGTTTGCCGCCCAGGGCAGCGTGACTGCGGGAAACAGTTCGCAGATGTCCGACGGTGCGGCGGCGCTGATCCTGGTGAGCGATGCGGCGTTGCGCCGTTTCAACCTTACGCCGCTGGCGCGGTTCCTTTCCTTCGCGGTGCGCGGCGTGCCGCCGGAAATCATGGGCATCGGTCCCGTGGAGGCGGTTCCCGCCGCACTGCGTGCCGCCGGACTGCAGCAGGACGAACTCGGATGGATCGAACTCAATGAGGCGTTTGCCGCGCAGTCGATCGCGGTGATGCAGACGCTCGAACTGGACGCGGAGCGGGTCAACCCCTTGGGCGGGGCGATCGCCTTGGGCCACCCGCTCGGCGCGACCGGGGCGGTCCGCGCCGCCACGCTGGTGCACGGCCTGCGCCGCCGGAACCTGCGCTACGGCATGGTGACGATGTGCGTCGGCACCGGGATGGGCGCGGCGGGCGTTTTCGAGCGACTCTGATCGGCGCGCACGGCATCTTGTAAGATTAAGGGTTTCCCTTTTTCCGCTGCGGATATCCCCGAATGAAAGAGTCCGGCTTCATGACGACTGCGCCCGATGGGGCCGAATCCAGGTCCGACGCCGGCCCCGGGGTTGACCCGTTGCGGGAGGACATCCGTTTCCTCGGCCGGATCCTCGGCGACGTGATCCGCGAGCAGGCGGGCCAGGAGATCTTCGATCTGGTGGAGACCGTACGCCGCCTTGCCGTGCAGTTCCGCCGCGGCACGGACTCCGACGCCGGCGCGCAGATGAGCCGCCTGCTCAACCGGCTCACCCCGATCCAGACCAACTCGGTGGTGCGCGCGTTCAGCTATTTCTCGCATCTTGCGAACATCGCGGAAGATCTGCACTCGATCCGCACCCAGCGGTCGCGGGAACTGGCGCAGGAGCCCGCCGAGCGCGGCAGCATCGACTACGCCCTCACGCGCCTCGACGGTGCGGGGGTGTCCGAGGAGGCGGTGGCGGAGTTTTTCGACCGCGCCCTGATCGTGCCGGTGCTGACCGCGCACCCCACGGAAGTGCAGCGCAAGAGCATCCTGGATACGGAACGGGAAGTCGAACGTCTCCTGATCGAGCGCGGCGGACCGCTCACGCCTCGGGAGCGCACGGTCAACGAGGAACGCATCCGTGCCTGCGTGACCGTTCTTTGGCAGACCCGCATGCTGCGCGATGCCCGGCTTTCCGTTGCCGACGAGATCGAGACGGTGCTCTCCTACTACCGCCTGACCTTCCTGAGCGAGATTCCGCGCCTGTATGGGGACCTGGAGGATCGCCTGTGCGTGGGACGGGGCGAGGCGGCCGAAGTCGGCCCCCGGTTTGCGCCGTTTCTGCAGATGGGGTCATGGATCGGCGGTGACCGCGATGGCAATCCCAATGTCGACGCCGCGACGCTCGCGCGGGCGCTCGACCGCCAGGCGACGATGGCGCTCCAGCACTACCTTGAGGAGGTGCATGCCTTGGGCGACGATCTGTCGATTTCCGCGCTGCTGGCGCCGGTGAGCGAGCCTTTGCTGGAGTTGGCGGCACGGTCGCCGGAGATTTCTCTGCACCGGAACACGGAGCCGTACCGTCGCGCGCTGGCCGGAATCTATGCGCGATTGGCCGCGACTGTGCGGAATCTGGGCCAGGTTGCCGTGTTGCGCGAGGAGGTCGCCGACGCACAACCGTACGCATCGGCGCAGGAGTTCGCCGCCGACCTCGATACCATTGCCGATTCCCTTGCCGGGCATCGGGGTTCGGTGTTGGTCAAGCCGCGATTGCGTGGCCTGTTGCGCGCGGTCGACGTGTTCGGATTCCATCTGGCGGCAGTCGATCTGCGCCAGAGCTCCGACGTGCATGAGCGGACGGTGGCGGAACTGCTACGCGGCGCGGGGGTGTGTGAGGATTACCGCGCGCTGGCCGAACCGGACCGGATCGCGCTGCTGCTCGCCGAGATCGGCCAGCCGCGGCTGCTGCATACGCCATACAGCCGGTACTCCGACGAGACCCACAAGGAGTTGGCGGTGTTCGATATGGCGCGCACCTTGCGCAGACGTTATGGCGAGCGCGCGGTGCGCAACGCCATCATCTCGCACACCGAGACGCTTTCGGACCTGCTCGAAGTCGTCATCCTGCTGAAGGAGACCGGGTTGGCGCGCTCGGCCGGCCGCGGCCTGCCGGCGGAAGTCGATCTGCACGTCATCCCGCTGTTCGAAACGATCGGCGATCTGCGCAATGCGCCGGACATCATGCGCGCCGCCCTCGATCTGCGCGACACCCTGCGGTTCTATCCGCAGGGCCCGAATTGCGCGCAGGAGATCATGCTCGGATATTCCGACAGCAACAAGGATGGCGGGTTTCTCACGTCGAACTGGGAGCTGTACAAGGCGGAGATCGCCCTTGTCTCGCTGTTTCGCGATGCCGCGATCCCATTGCGTCTGTTCCACGGCCGTGGCGGCACCGTGGGGCGGGGCGGTGGTCCGACCTACGATGCCATCCTGGCACAGCCGCCGGGAACGGTGGATGGCCAGATCCGCATCACGGAGCAGGGCGAGATCATCGCCAACAAGTTTTCCAGCCGGCAGACGGGCCGGCGCAACCTCGAAATCCTCGTTGCCGCGACACTGGAGGCAAGTTTTGCGCCGGTGCTGGAGCACAACGGCAAGGATGCGGAACGGCTGCGGCGCTTTGAAGCCACGATGGAGGCGTTGAGCGCGCGCGCCTACCAGGCATATCGAAGGCTGGTGTACGAAACGCCCGGATTCGCCGAGTACTTCTTCGCATCCACGCCGATCGCCGAGATCGCCGAACTCAATATCGGCAGTCGCCCGGCGAGCCGGCCGCGGATGGACAAGGCAACAAACCGGATCGAGGATCTGCGGGCAATTCCCTGGGGATTTTCCTGGGGACAGTGTCGCTTGATGATTCCCGGTTGGTACGGCTTTGGCTCGGCGGTCGAGGACTGGATCAATGAGCGACCGGAATCGCGTGCGGAGCGCTGGACACTGTTGCAGCGAATGGCCCGCGAATGGCCGTTCTTCGCGACCCTGCTGTCGAACATGGACATGGTTCTGGCGAAGATGGACGTCGGTGTCGGATCGCGATACGCCGGGCTGGTTGCCGACGAAGCGCTGCGCAACACGGTGTTCGGGGCGATCGAAGCCGAGCATGCGCGGACGGCGCAGCATGTACTGGGAATCCTGGGGTATTCCTCGAACCTGCAGGACAACCCGATGCTCGCCAACTCGATCCGCGCACGCTTCCCCTACATCGATCCGCTCAACCACCTGCAGGTCGAACTCATCCGCCGCCATCGCGTCGATGGCAGCGATCTGGACGAACGCGCGCGCCGCGCGATCCACATCTCGATCAACGGCGTGGCGGCGGGGTTGCGGAACACCGGGTAACCGACATGGGCGGAGACGAGACGATGCGCGCAATCGAAATCTCCGCCCCCGGCGGCCCCCAGGTTCTGCGGCTTGCCGAACGCGATCGCCCGCGCCCCGGTCCCGGTGAGGTGCTGATCCAGGTCGCTGCGGCGGGAGTGAACCGTCCCGACATCTTTCAGCGAACGGGGCGCTATCCGCCGCCGCCCGGGGTGACCGACATTCCGGGGCTGGAGGTTTCCGGCCGGGTCGTCGAGATCGGCCCGGCGGGGGAGCCGTCGCCGATGCTCGGCGATCGTGTCTGCGCACTGGTGTCGGGCGGCGGCTACGCCGAGTATTGCGTCGCCCCGGCCCTGCAATGCCTGCCCGTGCCGCCAGGCCTGACCGATGCCGAGGCAGCGTCGCTGCCCGAGACGTTCTTCACCGTCTGGAGCAACGTATTCGACCGCGCCCGCCTGCGGCCGGGGGAGAGCATTCTGGTCCAGGGGGGTGCGGGAGGGATCGGCGTGGCGGCGATCCAGTTCGCGACGGCGTTCGGAAGCCGGGTGTTCGCAACCGCGGGAACCGCGGAGAAATGCGCGGCCTGCGAGCGCCTGGGCGCGGAGCGGGCGATCGATTATCGCCGCGAGGACTTCGCCGCCGTCGTGCGCGAGCGGACTGCGGGCCGCGGCGTCGACGTGATCCTCGACATGGTGGGCGGCGACTACCTTCCTCGCGAGACCGCCAGCCTCGCCGAGGACGGCCGCCTGGTGCTGATCAATGCCGTAGGCGGAGCCCGGGCAACACTGGACCTGCTGGAAGTGATGACCCGGCGTCTCACCATCACCGGATCGACCTTGCGTCCGCGCCCGCTTGCGGTGAAGGCCGCAATTGCGCGCGCGCTCCACGATCGCATCTGGCCGCTGGTCGCGTCGCGGGTGATCCGGCCGGTGGTGCACCACGTGTTTGCGCTCGAGCAGGCGGCGCAGGCGCACGCGACGATGGAGCGCGGCGAGCACATCGGGAAGATCGTGCTGCAGGTGGCGTAGCAGGCCGTTGGAAGGCCCCGCTCGCGACGCCTTTCAACGGCCTCCCAGTCCGCGCTATTCGCGTGTGCGCGCGTCGAAAAAGGTATACGTGCTCTTGCCGTTGCGCTTGGATTGGTACATCGCTGCATCGGCCGCCTTCACCAGGCTTTCGTAGTCCTGCGCGTCGTCCGGGTAGGTCGCGATCCCGATGCTGGCGCCGACCGACCAGAACTTGCTGCTGATTTCAAAGGGCTCGGCAATCGCCAGGACGATCTTGTGCGCCACCCGTTCGGCATCGGTCCGATCGCGCAGATTGCCGAGGATGAACGTGAACTCGTCGCCACCGATGCGTGCGACCGAATCGGCGGCCCGCACGATCCGCCTGAGGCGGGCGGCGACGTCGCACAACAGCTTGTCGCCCGCCTCGTGACCGATGGCGTCGTTGACGTTCTTGAAGCCGTCGAGATCGAGAAACAGGACCGCGAGCCGGGTTCCCTGCCGTGCGGCCTGGGCGATCGCCTGTTCGAGTCGGTCGCGAAACAGCGCGCGATTGGCAAGACCGGTGAGAAAGTCATGGTGCGCCATGCGCTCGATGCGTTCCTCGGTCTGCTTGCGCTCGGTGATGTCGCGGGCGATCCCGATGAAATACCGCTTGCCCTCGAGCGCCATTTCGGAAACCGACAGTTCGATCGGAAACGCTTCGCCGCCTTTGCGCACCGCCAGCAGTTGCGCCGTCCGCGCGTCCGCCGGGTCGTGGAGCGCCAGGAAACGCTGCAGCGGAGCGGTGCGGTCGGCCTGATGGGCTGCGGGCAGGAGCAGATCGAGCGGCTTGCGCAGCACTTCCGCCTGGGGATATCCGAAGATGCTCTCCGCCGCCGGATTGAAACCCTGGATCGCACCGGATTCGTCGATCGTGATGATGCCGTCCATCGCGTGATCGAAGATCGCCTTGAGCTGGCGCTGACTCGATTCGAGTTCGGTCTTGACGCGCTTCAGATTCGTCACCATCTGCCAGATGAGCTTGGCCTCCGGGCCGGCCGTCGCGGCTGGATACCCGAGAACCTGATGGGCGATTGTGGTCAGGGAGTCGTCATGGGTAAGGTTGTAGACGATGCAGCGTTCGAATTTCCGGCATGCGCGCAGCGCTTCTTCGGGGTCGAGGTAGACGGGAATTCCGTGTTTGCGCGCCAACGCGAACGCCGGAGCGTCCGGGTCCTTGTCGGCAATGCCGATCACGCGCACCAGTTCGTCGTCGAGGAACATCTCGAGCATGGCGGTGCCGCCGCGCCCGGCGCCGAGGATCAGCACCGGTTGTCCGCGCGTCCGTGAAGTGGCCATCTCGCTGGTGGTTTCGAATAGTCCTTTGTTGCCGATTGTAAGGCACGACTTACGCCTGCTGCGCAAGCGACATCGTGGAATCGCGCAATTCGTCGAAGACGAGAATGGCGCGAAAATCATTCACATTCGTATGCGTCGGACCGGTGATGAGCGAGTCGCCCAGCGCCTCGAAGAATGTGTGTGCGTCGTGCAGCGCGAGATCGTCGGGCGGCGTGCGCCCGAGCGCACGGGCTCGGGCCAGGGTGGACGGATCCAGATACGCGCCGGCGATCGCCTCCGTGCCGTCGATGCCGTCGGTGTCGGCCGCGATCGCAACGATGCCCGGATGTTCTCGCAATGCGATGCCGAGTGCGAGGAGGAATTCGACATTGCGTCCTCCCCGTCCGGGTCCCGGTGCGGTGACGGTCGTTTCGCCCCCGGACAGCAGCACGCACGGCGGCGGGAATGGCTGTCGGTGCCGGGCGACCTGCAGCGCGATGCCGGCCATCGCGGTGCCGAGTTCGCGCGCCTCGCCTTCGATCGCGTCGCCCAGGATGTGGGTCGGAATGCCCCGCGCGCGCGCCGCGCGGGCGGCAGCATCCAGCGCGGCCTGCGGCGTGGCGATCAGGCGGTACGCCGTCGCGGCCAGTCGGGGATCGTCCGGCTTGACGGACTCTCCGGCCCCGCTTTCCAGCGCCGCGACGACTTCGGGGGCGACTGCAATCCGGTGGCGCCGCAATACCGCGAGGGCATCGCCGCAGGTCGTCGGATCGCCCATCGTCGGTCCGGACGCGATGTCGAGCGGATCGTCTCCCGGCACGTCGGAAATCGCAAGTGTCACGACGCGCGCGGGGTGGCAGGCGGCTGCAAGGCGGCCGCCCTTGATCGCCGAACAATGGCGGCGGACGCAATTCATTTCCCGAATGCTTGCGCCCGACGCGAGCAGCGCCCGATACAAGGCCTGCTTGTGTGCGAGCGTGAGGCCGGGCACGGGAAGCGGCAAGAGTGCGGAGCCGCCGCCCGAAAGCAGGCACAGCACCAGATCGTCGGGTCCCAGGCCGTGTACCAACCGGAGCATGCGCTCGGCTGCCGCGAGGCCTGCCGGGTCGGGAATCGGGTGACCAGCCTCGACGATCTCGACCCGATCGCAGGAAACCGCGTGGCCATGGGGGGTGACGACGAGACCTGCGAGCGGTCCCGGAAACCGCGTTTCGACCGCGCGAGCCATTGCCGCCGCCGCCTTGCCGGCGCCGATCACGATGGTGCGGCCGGTCCCCGGCCGGGGCAAGTGTGGTGGGATGCAATGCTCCGGTTGCGCGGACGCGACTGCGGCGTCGAAGAGTGTGCGCAGCAGTCCTCGTGGCGGCTGCCGAATCATTCCGGGACCGGCTGCGGGCGTCGGTCGGGGCCGATATGCACGTAGACCAGCGTCGCCTCCGTCACTCTTATGATCTCGCCGATTCCGTTGGCGCGCTCCGCATAGACGGCGATGTCGACCGTCACCGATGTGCGCCCGACCCGCTGGAGCCGTGCGTAGAACGACAGCAGATCGCCGACGAACACCGGCTCATGGAAAACGAAGCTGGTCACCGCCACCGTGGCAACCCGACCCCGGGCGCGCCGCGATGCCGCGATGGCGCCTGCGATGTCCGCCTGCGACATGATCCAGCCGCCGAACACGTCCCCGTACATGTTGGCGTCGGCGGGCAGGGGCACGACGCGCAGCGTCGGATCTTCCTCGGGCAGGGGGACGGTCATCATGGTTTCTCCGATGTCCAGGAAGGATAACGCGCGATAATCGCAAAAATCATACTGTTTCCGACTTGTCGTGCGTTCCGCGAACCGGTTGCCGGCCATTTTGCTCGCACTCCCGGTTTCCGGGGCCGCGCGGAAGGAGCGGGTGTCCAGCTTCCAGGGAAACGATGCGATGCGCGGAATTCGACCCATGCCCACCCATGGCGCGGCAATCCCGGCGAGCCCGGACGAGCCTCGCCGGGATTGGCAGACCTTGCGATTTCTCTTGCCATATTTGTGGGAATACAAGGTCCGTGTCGCCTTGGCGGTCACCTGCATGGTGCTCGGCAAACTCGCGCTGATCGGCGTCCCAATCCTGCTGAAGCGCATCGTCAACACGCTGACCGTTCCGCCGGCGGCCAACGCCGCCCTCGTGCCGGTCGCACTGGTGGCTGCCTACGGCGCGCTGCGTCTGGGGACGTCCCTGTTTTCCGAGCTGCGGGAGTTTTTCTTCGCAAAGGTGACGCAGGCGACGGTGCGCAAACTGGCGCTCAGGACGTTCCGCCACCTGCATGAACTGTCGTTGCGTTTTCACCTGGAGCGGCGCACCGGGGCGGTAACGCGCGAGATCGATCATGGCATCCGCGGCATTTCCTCACTCGTGAGCTTCACGCTGTACTCCATCCTGCCGACGCTGTTCGAGATCGCGGTGGTATTCGGCTATCTCCTGCTGCACTACGAGATCTGGTTTGCGGTCATCGTCGCAGCAAGCTTGGCGGCCTATATCGGCTACACGCTGCTGGTTACCAACTATCGCACGCGGATCCGTCGCCAAGTCAATGAGCTCGATGCGAAGGCGTCATCGAACGCGGTCGATGCCCTGCTGAACTACGAAACCGTCAAGTACTTCAACAACGAAGAGTACGAAGCCAAACGGTACGATGCCACCCTCGCGTTGCAGGAGGGAGCGGCATTGCGGGTTCAGCAATCCCTGAATCTCCTGAACGGTGGCCAGCAGGCGATCATCGCCGTGGGCCTCACGCTGCTGCTGTGGCGCGCCGCGCTCGGGGTGCGTTCGGGCGCTCTGTCGATCGGTGACCTGGTGCTTGTCAATGCCTTCATGCTGCAGTTGTACGCCCCGCTCAATTTCCTCGGCGTCATCTACCGCGAGGTGCGGCAGGCGTTGACCGACATGGATCGGATGTTTCGCCTGTTGCAACAGAATCGCGAAGTTGCCGACCGTCCGGACGCCCGTCCGCTGGTGCTCGGTCCGGATCGCTCGCTGGAGGTGCGCTTCGTGCACGTTTCATTCGGGTACGATCCGCGCCGGCAGGTGTTGCACGATGTGCATTTCACGATTCCGCCGCGCACCACCTGCGCGGTGGTCGGCGCGACCGGATCCGGAAAATCGACCCTCGCTCGCCTGCTCTTCCGGTTCTACGACGTTCAGGGCGGCGCGGTGCTGATCGGCGGCCAGGACATCCGCGGCTGCACGCAGCGGTCGTTGCGCGCGGCCATTGGCATCGTTCCGCAGGACACCGTGCTGTTCAACGAGTCGATCGAATACAACATCGCCTATGGGCGTCCCGGCGCCACCCACGAGGAGGTTGTCGCCGCGGCGCGTGCGGCGCACATCCACGATTTCGTCGAAACGCTACCGGACGGCTATCGCACCCTCGTCGGCGAGCGCGGGCTCAAGCTTTCGGGCGGGGAAAAGCAGCGGGTGGCGATC
>JAJYBQ010000061.1 GCA_021778935.1 Pseudomonadota bacterium
CCAGTTGAGCGCGCCGCCGCTCTGATACTCGAGCACGCGCGTCTCGAAGAAGTTGCGTTCCTTCTTCAAGTCGATCATCTCGCTCATCCAGGGGAACGGATTTTCCTGTTCGGGGAACAGCGGCTCCATCCCGATCTGCTGCGCGCGACGATTGGCGATGTAGCGCAGGTAGTCCTTGAACATCGCCGCATTGAGGCCGAGCACGCCCCGCGGCATGGTGTCCTCGGCGTAGCGGTACTCCAGATCCACCGCGGTCAAGAAGAGCTGACGGATTTCGGCGCGAAACTCGGTGGTCCACAAACCGGGGTTTTCCAGCTTGATCTGGTTGATCAGGTCGATGCCGAAATTGCAATGCATCGACTCGTCGCGCAAGATGTACTGATACTGCTCGGCCGCGCCCGTCATCTTGTTCTGGCGACCCAACGCCAGGATCTGCACGAATCCGACGTAGAAGAAGAGCCCCTCCATCAGGCAGGCGAAAACGATCAGCGACCGCAGAAGCGCGCGATCCGATTCCGGAGTCCCGGTTCGGAATCCCGGATCCGTCAGCACCTCGATGAACGGCAGGAGAAATTCATCCTTGGCGCGAATCGAGGGAATTTCCCGGTACGCGTTGAAGATTTCCCCCTCATCGAGGCCGAGGGATTCCACGATGTACTGGTACGCGTGGGTGTGAATCGCCTCCTCGAACGCCTGACGCAACAGGAATTGCCGGCATTCCGGCGCCGTGATCTGGCGATACGTCCCGAGCACGATGTTGTTCGCAGCCAGGGAATCCGCCGTCACGAAAAATCCCAGGTTGCGCTTGACGACCCGCCGCTCGTCTTCGTTCAAGCCGTTGGGATCCTTCCACAGCGCCACGTCGCGGGACATGTTGACCTCTTGCGGCATCCAGTGGTTCGCGCAGGCGGACAGATACTTGTCCCAGGCCCACTTGTACTTGAACGGAACCAGCTGGTTGACGTCTGCCCGCCCGTTGATGATCCGCTTGTCTTCCATCCGTACGCGCCCCCCGGAGGCGGGCGCTGCATCGTCCACCGTGGGTGCCGGGCTCCGGGCCGGCGTTGCCGCTGGCGTCGGAATCGGCTCGACGGAAACCTGCGCAAGCATCCGCTGCGGCGCCGGTGCCCCCGTCGTCACCGGTCGTGCCGGCTCGACATCATCCCATTGCAACATGATTTCTCTCCGATCCGTTCTTCTTCATTGACACGCTTCGCACTCGGAAAACCCCGCATCCCCGGGGCGCAGCGTGCAGACAATCCCCTCCGCCGCGGTGGAAACCGCCGGGTCCGCCGCGACAGGAACTGCATTGAGCGTCCCGGCGCGCCCGGTCGACTTCTCGGCATGCGTCGCCCCCAGCGTGCGCAGATAGTAGGTCGTCTTCAAGCCGCGCAGCCAAGCCAGCTTGTAGACCTCGTCGAGCTTGCGGCCCGAAACTCCCGCCAGATAGATATTGAGCGATTGCGCCTGATCGATCCATTTCTGACGGCGCGAGGCGCATTCGATCAGCCAGGTCGGGTCGATCTCGAATGCCGTCGCGTACCGCTGCCGAACCTCCTCGGGAATGCGATCGATGCGCGCCAGGCTGCCGTCGAAATACTTCAGGTCGGCAACCATCACCTCGTCCCACAGCCCGAGCGACTTCAACTCCCGCACCAGGTGCTGGTTGACCACCGTGAATTCCCCGGAAAGATTGGATTTCACATACAGGTTCTGGTAGGTCGGCTCGATGCTCGCGGCCACGCCGACGATGTTGGAAATCGTCGCCGTGGGTGCGATCGCGACGCAGTTGGAGTTCCGCATCCCGTACCGGGCAATCCGCTCGCGCAGCGCTGCCCAGTCCATCCGCTCCTGCACATCGACTTCGAGGTGTCCGCCCCGTTCCCGCGCCAGGATCTCGAGGCTGTCGCGCGGAAGAATCCCATGATCCCACAAGGAGCCGCGGAACGTCGAATACGGTCCGCGCTCCGCCGCCAGCTCCGTCGAGGCCCAATAGGCGAAATAGCACACCGCCTCCTGACTGCGATCGGCGAACTCCACCGCCGCTTCCGACGCGTACGGGATCCGCAGGCGATGCAGGCAATCCTGGAACCCCATGATCCCGAGTCCGACTGGTCGGTGGCGCAGATTGGAATTGCGCGCCTTCGACACCGCGTAGTAGTTGATGTCGACCACGTTGTCGAGCATCCGCATCGCGATTCCCACCGTCCGTCGCAACTTTTCCAGGTCGAGATCGAAGCCGCCGGAACCATTCGGGCACAGGTGTGCGAGCAGGTTCACCGAACCGAGATTGCAAACGGCGATTTCCTCCTCGGAGGTGTTCAGGGTGATCTCGGTACACAGGTTGGAGCTGTGCACAACGCCGGCGTGTTGCTGCGGCGAGCGCAGATTGCAGGCGTCCTTGAACGTGATCCAGGGATGGCCGGTCTCGAACAGCATCGAGAGCATCTTGCGCCACAACTGGGCCGCCGCGACCTTCTTGAAGAGGCGGATCTCCCCGCGGGCGGTCTTTTCTTCGTATGCCCGGTAGGCGGCCTCGAATGCCTGTCCGGTGAGGTCATGGAGATCCGGACAATCGCTGGGGGAAAACAGGGTCCAGTCGCCGCCCTCGAACACCCGCTTCATGAACAGGTCGGGAATCCAGTTCGCCGTGTTCATGTCATGGGTGCGGCGCCGGTCGTCCCCGGTGTTCTTGCGCAGATCCAGAAACTCCTCGATGTCCAGATGCCAGGTTTCCAGGTAGCAGCAGACGGCGCCCTTGCGCTTGCCGCCCTGGTTCACCGCGACGGCGGTATCGTTGACCACCTTGAGGAACGGCACGACGCCCTGGGATTTGCCGTTCGTGCCGCGGATGTGGGCGCCGAGCGCGCGTACCGGGGTCCAATCGTTGCCCAGTCCGCCCGCGAACTTGGCGAGCATGGCGTTGTCCTTGATCGCCTCGTAGATCCCATCGAGATGGTCCGGAACCGTGCTGAGATAGCAGGAGGAAAGCTGGGAATGCTGCGTTCCGGAATTGAACAGCGTCGGCGTCGAGCTCATGAAGTCGAAGCTCGAGAGCAGGTCGTAGAACTCGATCGCCCGCGTCTCGCGGTCGATCTCATTGAGCGCCAGCCCCATCGCCACACGCATGAAAAACGTCTGTGGCAGCTCGAAACGGCGCCCATCGCGGTGCAGGAAATATCGGTCGTAGAGTGTCTGCAATCCCAGATATGAAAACTGCAGATCGCGCTCCGGCTTGAGCGCAGCCGCCAGCCGCGGCAGATCGAACTGCAGCAGGCGCTCGTCGAGCAGGCCCGCGTCGACCCCGATCCGGATGCACCGCGGGAAATACTCCGCGTAGCGTTCCACCATCGCGCCTTGTGCCACCTCCGCCCCGAACACTTCCTTGCGCACCACGTGCAACAGCAGGCGTGCCGTCACTTCGCTGTACGCCGGGTCGTTTTCGAGCCGTGCCCGAGCCGCGAGGATCGCCGACTTGTACACCTCCTCCACCGGCACGCCGTCGTAGAGGTTCTTGAGCGTCGCCGACAACACCGCATCGACGGAAACATACTCGGTCACCCCCTCGCAAGCAGCCTCGATCGTCGAACGCAGCCCCGCCGCATCCAGCGGAACCCGGCGGCCGCCGTCGGTGACATGCAGGGGGGCGGGCTCCGGCAGCGCCACCGGCTGATGTAGCGCGCGCTCCTGCGCACGCCGCTCGCGGTACAGGACATACGCGCGGGCGACATCGTGCGCGCCATCGCGCATGAGCGCCAGTTCGACCTGGTCCTGGATTTCCTCGATATGAAACGTTCCACCCGCCGGCTCGCGGCGCATGAGCGCCGTCACGGCGGCGGCGGTCAGGCGCTCGACCTGTTCGCGAATCGCCGCCGATGCGGCAGCCTGGCCGCCGTGGACCGCGAGGAACGCCTTGGTCATGGCGACGGCGATCTTCGACGGTTCGAACGCGACGACGGCACCGTTACGGCGGATGATCCGGTAATCGGCCAACCCGCTCGCCACCGGATGCACCAACGCCCGCACCCGCGCATCCGCCGCCAACGCACCTCCGCCGAAAGAGCCTCCGCCCGCAGCAGCAACCGCCGCGTCCCCCTGATCTTGATATTGCATCGCTACCCCCCCGTAACCGCGGATTGCCGGCCCCACGACGCTGGCGCGCCGCGCCCGCGCGCTTGCGGCCGCCGGCTGGAAATGTTCTTGGAACACAACATCTTGTATGCATGAACAAAACCGCAACAAGAAATTGTGGTGGCGATCTTAGGAGATCTTTTCGGGGTCAGCAATCACTTGCGGAATTTCCAGCGAAATCCCGTGGCAAGCGTGTCCAGTCGAGCAACGGCCCGGGGTCGGTCTTGCGCCCGGGGGCAATTTCGGAATGCCCGCGGACCGCGCGCAACGGGTAGACCGCCCGCAAGATCCGGAGCAGGGCATCCAGGGTCGTGTACTGTGCTTCCGCAAAGGGCTCGTACTCGCACCCCTCCAGTTCCACCCCGATCGAAAAATCGTTGCATCCAGGCCGCCCTTCGAACGCCGAAGCGCCGGCATGCCATGCTCGATCCCGGCACGAGACGAATTGCGTCAACCCGCCGTCGCGATCGATCAGAAAATGCGCCGACACCCTGACGCCGCGGAGCCGCGCGAAAAACGGATGGTCGTCGCGATCGAGTGCGCCCGCAAAAAATCGGGCGATATCGCCGCCGCCGAACCGCCCGGGCGGTAGGCTGATGCAGTGGAGAACGACGAGCTCCGCCGGCATATCGGCAGCGCCCGCGGCAGGACGCGCATCAAAGTGAGGCGACGCAATCCGCCGCGCACCTGCGACCCAGCCGTCGGCGCCAACGTGCAGACCACGATTCACTTCAACCCCAAGCGCTGCATCCGATACCGCATCTGGCGAAACGAAATTCCCAGCAATTGGGCGGCCGCAGTCCGGTTATGGCGTGTTTTCGCAAGCGCAGCGCGGATCGCCCTACTCTCCATCTCATCCAGGTAGGCCGCCAGATCGGACGGCACCCCGTCGACGATCCGGATCCGCTCACGATCCGCAGACTCGTCCGCAGCCGGCGCCGTGTCCTGTGGCATCACCGCGGGCGGCGCCACACTCGGATCGCCGCCCGGCGCCGCAACCGTCGCTCCGAAGTTCGACCGCAAGGCCAGGTCGGCCACCACCAGTTCGCCCCCCCCCGTGAATACGACGGCGCGTTCCAGCACGTTTTCCAGTTCGCGGACATTCCCGGGGAAGGGCTGCCGCGACAACTCGGCTTCGGCTTCCGGCGTCAACCGGGCGAAGGCAACGCCGGTCCGGTCGACGATCCGCTGCAACAGCGCCCGGGCAATATCCGGGATGTCGGACGCGCGCTCCCGCAGGCTCGGCACCCGCAACTCGATGACATTCAGCCGGTAGTAGAGATCCTGTCGAAACCGGCCGACTTCTACCAGCCGTCCCAGATCCTGGTGCGTCGCGCTCAGGATGCGTACATCCGTCGGATCTTCCGCGATCGAACCCACCTTCTGGAGACGTCGCTCCTGAATCACGCGCAACAGCTTCACTTGCATCGCAAAGGGAAGCTCCGCAATCTCGTCGAGGAATAGCGTCCCGCCCGACGCAGCCTGGAAATATCCGTCGCGATCACGGTCGGCGCCGGTGAACGCCCCGCGCTTGTAGCCGAAAAATTCCGCTTCCATCAAGGTTTCGGGAATCGCACCGCAGTTGACGGCGACAAAGGGGCCGGCCCGGCGCGCCGACGCAGCGTGGATTGCCCGCGCGACCAATTCCTTACCGGAACCGGACTCGCCCGCGATCGCCACGGGCGCCATACCTTGTCCCAGGCGGGCAATCAGCGAACGCAGTTGCTGCATGGCCGGCGAATTGCCAACCAAGCGCGCGCAGGCGCCGACCGACGGAAAATCCTCCGGCCCCGCGCCCGCATTGCCGCCCGTCGCGCCGAGGGCGGCGCGCACCAGCGTCCGGAGTTGATCGAGGTCCACCGGTTTCGAGAGGTAATCGAATGCCCCCGCCTTGAGGGCTGCAACCGCATTGTCGGCACTGCCGTAGGCCGTGATGACGGCGATCTTCGGCTCCCCGCGCGCACCGAGTTCGCGCACGAGGTCGAGCCCCGAGCCGTCGGGCAGGCGCATGTCCGTCAGGCAAAGACGATACGAGCGGGACTCCAACCGTTCCCGCGCTTCCCGCAGGGATCCGGCCCCATCGACATGTAGCCCCAACCGCTCGAGCGTGATTCCGAGGAGCTCCCGAAGGTCCGCTTCGTCGTCGACGACAAGCACCGACAAACCCTGCGGGCGGTCACCATCCGTCGCCGTGGAACCCGGCCCTAGTCGCCCCACCGTACCTCCCTCTCCAGATCCTGGATCGTTTCCAGGGTCTGCTCCGCCATCCCACCGTCGGCCGAGCCGCGCACGAATCGCACGGCAAATCCGCAACGTTCCACGTCGCCCTCCCGGCTGAACAGGTCATAGACCAGTTCGGCGCCATTCGCGATGCAAAATTCCCGGGCCAGGTACAAGCCCAGCCCGGTTCCTTTGGCGCGACTCGTGAAAAACGGTTCGAAAACCACTGCCCGCTCCGCGGGCGGCACGCCCGGGCCATCATCCAGAACCCAGATCTGCGCAGGGTCCTCGGCGCACGCTTCGCGCAGGACGATCCGCACACAATCCCGCGCCCCCGAGGCATACCGCACCGCATTATCGACAAGATTGAACAGGATTTGGCGCAAATGTCCCGGTTCGAATACCACGGACGCACCGACCGCTCCCTCGATGACGATGACGCCCTCGGGCACACCTCGGTCCCGTCGAAACTCCTCGACCCAGGTTTCCACGAACCGACGCACATCGAGTGGATCTCCCATCGGGGGGTCGCGCCGCGCGACGCGCAACACATCCTCCACCAAGCGGTTGAGTCGCGACGCATTTTCCCGCACGATCTCCACCAGCCGACGTTGCAGCGGACTGAGCGGCTCCTCCGCCAGCAACTGCCCGGCATTGCCGATCGCCCCGAGCGGGTTACGGATCTCATGTGCGATCGACGCCGTCAGCCGCCCCATGGCGGCCAACTTGAGGCGTTGCGCCCGATCTTCGATCGCGCGCAAGTCCTCGAGGAAGATGACGAACTCGCCGGACCGGGATGTGGGAGGCCGTGCAAAGCGCGCGCGCAGGGGGCGCGGCGCTTCCGCAAACCCCGCATCGGCTCCCGTCGGGGCCGAAAACACCCACTCGTCCTGCGCCGGTCTTCCGTCCGCCGATACCGGTGACGACAGCCAGTGGCGATAGGCGCCGACCAAGGTCGCCAGGGCCGGAAACTCGTCGAGGCGGCGCCCGGTGAGTTGCGCGCCCCGCTCCAGACCCAGGAACACGCGGGCCGCGATGTTGTTCGCACGCACCTGGGTGGTGACATCGACGACGAGAACGCCCTGTTCCATCTGAGAAATCACTAGGCGGTTGATTTCCAGCTGGCTATGCAGGTCGACCCCTCGCACATGAGCCAGGGTCTCTTGCCGTCGCAGCCGCGTTGCCAAAAGACGCAGCAATGCCGTGATGCCGAACAGCGCCGCACCGAACAAACCTGCCTCGAACAACTGCGCGCCCGCCTGGCCCTGACGGACACTGCGCAAAAACGCGTCCGCGAGCAGGACCACCACCGCGATCGACGAAATGAAGAACGCGGGACCGGTCGGCAGAATCACCGACGCCCCCGCCACCGGCAGGAGATAGAACACCGCGAATTCGCTGCGAATGCCACCGCCCAACACGACGAGGACCGTCGCACAGAGGAGGTCCACGCTGAACTGAACGCTGAGCTGCGCCGTGAAGTGGCGCCGGGCCAGGACCGCCATGGCGGCCAAGGCCATCGCCAGGACGCAGTACACGCCCAGGACGACCGTGATCTCGTGGGGTGACCCCGCCGACGCACTCGCCTCGATCGGAACGGAGAACAGCAGCGCAAACACCAGGGCGAAGACCACCGCGGCCACCCGGACCAACGACAGTACCCGAAGCGCCCGCCATACGGGCCGCACGACTAGTCCGACCGCCTCCCCGCGGGACGCGTCAACCGTGCGCGATGTGTCGGCAGATTGCGCCATGGGAACGCCCGGCGCACGCTACCCGGAGTGCCCCTGGTGCTCCGGGCAGCACACCCATCGCCCGTCGCGCTCCCGCAGCGCCTCGGACTCGGGTACATATCCGCCGCAATGCGTGCAGCGCACCATGTTCTCGATCCGCGGCGCATCGGCGCGTGGATGTCCTCCCGAGGTACGGCGGCGCGCCGAATCGTCGCCGCCCAGGCGGCGCAGCGCCGAAACGACCAGTCCACCAACCAGAAGCCAAAAAAACAGCCGGCTCACTGCCATCCCCGGTCGAGGATCACTTCGAACACGAAACGGCTGCCGACATACGCCAGCAGCAGCAACGCGAAGCCGGTGAACATCCAGCGCTGCGCCACCTTGCCGCGCCAACCAAAACCATAGCGCCCCGCAAGCAGGGTCGCGAACACGAACCACGCGGTGATCGAGAAGACCGTTTTGTGATCCACCCGGATCGGCCGACCGAACAACTCTTCGGAAAAGAAAATGCCGCTCCCCAGCGACGTCGTCAGCAGCACGAACCCCGCAGCAATCTGGCGGAAGATCAGTGATTCGAGGGACAGAAGCGGCGGCAATTGCGTGATCAACGTATCGACGGAGCGCGATGACTCGCGGCGGGGGCGATGCAGCCGCCGGGCCACGATGTTCATCAGTACGCCGTGCAAGGCGGCAATGGTGAAAAGGCTGTAGGCGAGGATCGAAACGGAAATGTGAACGCGCAGCGCCACCGAACTTCCTTCCCCGATCTCCTCGCCCGGGAACCCCAGCGGGAGCAGGCTGCAGGCAGCCGCCAGCGGCAGGAGCAGGGTATAGAGCCCACCCAGCGGCAGAAAAAAATCCTCCACCCACAGGAATACGCTCGCCACGAACATCATCGCCGACAGGGCCTGCGCGAATCCGAACCGCAATCCCCCGCCACCGAAGATGTCGCCGGCCAGCAGTACCCCGTGCCCCAGCACCGCAAGGGGCAATGCGCCGACAACCCATCCCGGGAGCCGGCGTGCCCCCTCCCGTAACGACCGCCACGCGCCATATGCCGCGGCAAGGTACAGTCCCGCGACCACGAGGTACGCCGCGCCGTAGAATGCTTCGGTTTGCATGTCGACCTATATACCACGCCCCTGGCAGACTTTCCCAAATGCTCGATCAAATCACCGACCGCTTTTCCCGAATCGTCAAGCAGATGCGCGGCCAGACGCGGCTGACGGAAACCAATACGCAGGAGATGTTGCGGGAGGTGCGCCTGGCGCTGCTCGAAGCGGACGTCGCCCTGCCCGTCGTGCGGGATTTCGTCGCGCGGATCCGCGACCAGGCACTCGGCCAGGACGTGCTCGGCAGTCTGACTCCGGGGCAGACCCTGGTCGGGATCGTGCACCGGGAACTGGCGCAACTGATGGGCGGCGACCTGCCGGCCGCGGATCGGGAGCTGAATCTGGCCACGCAGCCGCCGGCGGTCATCCTGATGGCCGGCCTGCAGGGTTCGGGGAAAACGACGACGGTGGGCAAGCTCGGACGCTGGCTGGCGGAACAGCGCCGCAAGAACGTGCTGGCCGTATCGGTCGACGTCTACCGCCCGGCGGCCATCGCGCAATTGCAGACCGTCTGCGAACAGGCAGGGATCGAATTCTTTCCGACGCCGCCTGGTACCCGCCCGGTCGATATCGCCCGTGCGGCGGTCGACCATGCCCGCCGGCACCTGATCGACGTGGTACTGGTCGACACCGCGGGGCGCACCACGGTCGACGAGCCGATGATGGAGGAGATCGCCCAGCTTCACGCCACGCTGCATCCGATCGAAACGCTCTTCGTCGTTGACGCGATGCTGGGCCAGGACGCCGTGCAGACCGCATCGGCGTTCGGGGCTCGGCTGCCGCTCACCGGCGTCGTCGTCACCAAGCTCGACGGCGACGCACGAGGCGGGGTCGCCTTATCGGTGACGAAGGTCACCGGAAAACCGATCAAGTTCGCGGGAACGGCCGAGAAGCTGACCGGGCTGGAAGCGTTCGACGCGGAGCGCATGGCCGGACGGATCCTCGGCATGGGCGACATCGTGGCGCTGGTCGAGGAGGTTCGCAGTTCCGTCGATCTGGGCGCGGCCGAGAAACTGGCCAAACGGATGCAGACCGGAGCGCGATTCGATCTCAACGACTTCCGGGACCAGATCGCGCAAATGCGGCGCATGGGCGGGTTGGGCGGGGTCATCGACAAGCTGCCGGCGCAGTTGTCGCAGGCCGCCGGCCAACTCGACCCGAAGGTGGCCGAGCGCCAGATCCGGCGCATGGAGGGCATGATCCAGTCGATGACGCCAGCGGAGCGCACCAAGCCGGAACTGATCAAGGCCTCGCGCAAGCGGCGCATCGCCGCGGGGGCGGGCGTGCCGGTGCAAGAGGTCAACCGCCTGCTGGCGCAATACGAGCAGATGAACACCGTGATGAAGCAGATGCGCAAGGGCGGGCTGGCGAAGATGATGCGGGCGTTCGGGTCGATGA
>JAJYBQ010000062.1 GCA_021778935.1 Pseudomonadota bacterium
ATGGCGGCCCGAACAGGCGACGACGGTACATGCCGGCTATTCGCGCTATTTCACGCCGCCGCCGTTCGAACTGGTGGGCACGCAATCGATCGCCCAGTTCACGAACACCAGCGCCCTGCCGCCGGGTTCGGTGACGCAGGACACCGCGCCCTATGCCGAGCGCGCCAACTATTTCGATGCCGGCGTCCTGCAGAAACTGACGTCCCGGGTGAACGTCGGGCTCGACGAGTACTACAAGCATTCGACCAACCTCCTCGACGAAGGGCAGTTCGGTGCGCCGATCATCATGACGCCGTTCAACTATGCCGATGGACGCCAGTACGGCACGGAACTGACGCTCAACTACACGGGCGATGCGTTGACGGCATATGGCAATCTCGCCTGGGAGCATGCGGTGGGCCGCGACATCACTTCCGCGCAGTTCAATTTCCTGCCCTCCGAGCTGGCTTACATAAACAACAACTTCATCTATCTCGATCATGCGCAGACCATCACGGCGTCCGGAGGCGTTTCGTATCGCACCGGCGAGACGCGCTGGAATGCGGATTTCCTGGTCGGCTCCGGGCTGCGCGCCAGCCTCCAGCAACCCAACGGCGAGGTCATCCCCAACGGGGTGAGTCTCCCGTACTATGTGCAGGTCAATGCGGGAGTGATGCACGTCTTCCACACGTCGCAAAAGGGGACATTGACCGCCCGGCTCGATCTGATCAACCTGTTCAACCGCATCTATGAGATCCGCAACGGTACCGGCGTGGGCGTCGGTGCGCCGCAATACGGTCCGCCGCGCGGTGTTTTCGTCGGACTGTCGAAATCCTTGTAAGGGTTTCCCCCGGGGGATCCCGCGGAATGGGAACGGATTGGAACCAGGCGGTCCCGGCGCGGTCCAATCGCGCAGAAGGGCTTTTGCCGGGGTGCTGTCATGAATCCTCAGGATATTGGCGTCGTGAATCGCAACAAACCAAATCGACCAGTCCGATTGACCGCCTTGCTCGAGCGAAAGCGTGATGACGACGCGTTCTATGGCGAGGCGGTTCCGTTTGCGACGGATCCCGGGCCCTCGCAGGGCGACGTCGATTGGAGCCGGCTGCGGCAGCCGCCGTCGAAATACGATGCCGCGCTCAACCTCGCGGCGCAGGCGTGGATGCGGCAGCTTCCGCCCGAAGAGGTTCCATCCCGCACTGCCGCGCAGTTCCCGCGCATCGTCAACCGGATTGCGCGCAATTGGGAAAACCCGCGGATGATGCGGGAGATTTTTTCCGACCTGCTGATCGACCGCCGCGGTTCCCGCCGGGGCTTCCCGTTGGCGGTGTCGCGGGAGTTGCATGCCCTGTATGACGTCTATCGGCAGCGTCACCAGGACGTCGAGATCGGCGTGGACATCGATCTCCGGGGCGCGGATTCGTAGCCGGGAGCCGGTGCCGTGCCGGTCACTCCTTGACCGGCCGTTTGAGCAGCTTTCGCTGCAGGGTTCGGCGGTGCATCTTGAGTGCCCGAGCGGTGGCGGAGATGTTGCCGTCATGTTCGGCGAGCACGCGCTGAATGTGCTCCCATTCCAGGCGGGAGATCGACAAGGTCTCCTCGGGCGCGTCGTCGGGGCTCGGCGTCTGGTCTTCGAGGAACGCCTTGACGATCGTTTCCGCATCCACGGGTTTGGCGAGGTACTGCCGGGCGCCCAGCTTGACGGCGTCGACGGCGGTGGGAATGCTGGCGTAGCCGGTAAGCACCACGATCTCGCATTCCGGGTTGCGGTGCAGGATCGCCGGAATCAGCTTGAGCCCCGAAACGCCGCCGAGGTTGAGGTCTAGCAGGGCAAAGTCAGGCAGGATTTCCTCTTCGAGGCGCTCCAGGCACGCCGCCGCGGATTCGGCGGCGCACACCTGGAAGCCGCGGCGGCCGAGGGCGCGCGCGAGTACCCGGCCGAGGACCGGGTCGTCGTCGACCAGGAGAAGGGTGCCGTGAATGGGGGGCGTCAGGTCTGTCATGTTGTGCGCCAGGGGGGGTGCACCAACTACTGCGTTGCGGCGGGGGCCGAGGTGAGTGCGTCCGCGCCGAGGGAATGCAGCGGAAGTTGCACCGACGCGAGCGTGCCGCCGCCCTCGCGTTCGGAAAACGTGAGGATGCCGCCGGCCCGCTCGATTGCCGCGTAAGCGAGCAGCACGCCCATCCCAAGGCCGGTGCCGCGGGTCGAAATCGGTTCGCGTCCCAGGAGCCCTTCGATTTCGGGGGCAATCCCGGCGCCGCGATCGGCGACGCGCAGATGCAGGGCCGTGGCATCCCAATCCGCCGCAATTTCTACCGCATCGGGGCTGGCGTCGGCGGCGTTGTTGAACAGGTTGCGCAGTGCTTGGCCCAAAGTCGCCTCCGCGGCGATCCGCGGGCCGGGACGCATCCCTGCCAGCGTCACGCGCGGCTCGATCTGCGGCCGCTGGCGTTGCCAGCGCCCCAGAAGCTCGGCCAGCCACGCGTCGAGCGCGATCGGCTGCGCGCTTTCTGCGCGCGAGGTTCCGGCCTGGGTCGCCAGTTCGGTGATGATGCGCTTGCACTCCGCGATCTGCGTCCGCATCAGGTCCAGGTCGGCATGCAGCGGGGCGGGCAGATCCGGCTCCTGCAGCATTTCTCCGGCGAGCACCGCCATCGTGGCGAGCGGTGTGCCCAGTTCGTGGGCGGCGCCGGCGGCGAGATTGCCCAGCGCCAGCAAACGTTCGTTGCGCAAGGCCGCTTCCCGCGCCGCCGCCAGCTGCGCATCCCGCTGCCGTACCGCGGCGGTCAGGCGCGCCACGAACCACCCGATCATCGCCGCCGAGAAGATGAAGGTGAGCAGCATCCCCGCCATGTGGATCTGGAATGCGCGTGCGGGATTGTGTACGCGGATGTCGGCGTGCACGAAATTCACGAATGTGTAGCAGGCGATGGATACCGCGACGAGGGCCGCCGCCTGGCGCACCTCGAGCATCGCGGCGCCAACCGCGATCCATGGCAGGTACAGGCTGATGAGCGGGTTGCGCGATCCACCGGCGAGGTAGGCGATGCCGGTGAGCGCGCCGACATCGAACAGGAGTTGCGCAAACAGCATGCGGTCGCTGACCGGCTGGGTGCGTCGGCCGGAAACCGTCGCGCGGATGTTCAGGGCCGCCTGGGCGGCAAGGATTCCGAGCACGGGGCCCATCGCCGCGCCGCCGCCCAGCCATCTGCGCATGAGCAGCACCAGCGCGAGTTCGGCGGCGATGCTGAACCAGCGCAGCGCGATCACGCGCTGGAGGCGGTTGGAGGGGTCGATTTCCGAGCGGATCATGGTGCCCCCGTACAATACCGCGGTCATGCCGCCCACCGAATCGATCCCGGAAGCCGGGGCCCTGTCTGCGCCGCGGCGCCACCTCGACGTACGCCATGCCATGGCGGTGTGCGTCGGCATGGTCGTCGGCGCCGGGATCTTCCGGACTTCGCCGAACGTCGCGGCGAGCGTCATGGGCGTGGGCCCGCTGTTTGCCGTGTGGGCGGCGGGCGGCGCGCTCTCGCTCATTGGGGCGCTCTGTTTTGCCGAGATGGCGTCGGCGTTTCCCCATGCCGGCGGCGAGTACTTCTTTCTGGCGCGCGCCTACGGCAAGAACGTCGCGCTGCTGTTCGCCTGGTCCCGTTTTTCCGTGATCCACACCGGGTCAATGGCGTTGCTCGCCTTCGTCTTCGGCGACTACCTGACCCAGATCATTCACCTGGGTCCCTGGAGCAGTTCGATCTTCGGGGTGGCGGCGATCCTCGCGTTGACGGCCCTGAACCTTCGGGGTGTCCGGGTCGGCCTGGAGACGCAGATCGGGTTCATGGTCCTGGTCCTGTTCGGACTGGCCTGCGTCGTTGCCGGCGGGATCTGGGCGTCCTGGCATGGCGTGACGCCCGCGACCCCGATGACGGTTTCCGCGTCGCGCGTCGACCGCACGGCGATCGGCACGGCGATGGTGTTCGTGCTGCTCGCATATGGTGGCTGGAGTGATGCCGCCACGCTGTCGGCGGAAATGCGCGACGAACGGCGCGGCATCGTCGCGGCCCTGGCGTTGGGCATGGCGATCGTGCTGCTGCTCTATCTCGGTGCCAACTGGGGCTATGTGCGCGTGCTGGGCCTCGATGGGCTGGCGCGCAGCAGCGCGCCGGCGGCGGATCTCATGCGTCGCCTGTTCGGTCCGCCGGGAGCGTGGCTGATCGTCGGCACCGTCACCGTTGCGGCGATCTCGGTGCTCAATGCACTGCTCATCGTCGGCGCGCGCACCACCTACGCGGCGGCATGCGACCTTGCCGGCATGGATCACGTCGGCAGCTGGGATGCCGCGCGCGGCACGCCGACGCGGGCGATGCTGGCGATGGCCGCGGTGGCAATCGCGCTGGTCGGCTTCGGTAGCGTCACCCGCAGCGGATTCTCGACGATGGTCGACTACCTCACGCCGGTGTACTGGATTTTTCTCGCCTTGAGCGCGGTCGCGGTGGTCGTCCTGCGGCGGCGGTTTCCCGACGTACCCCGGCCGTTTCGCGTGCCGGGATACCCCGTCACCCCGGCGATCTTCATCTTGAGCTGCCTGTATATGGTGTATGCCAGCCTGGAATTCGTGCGCGTAGGCGCCGTCGTTGGCGTGGTGGTGCTGTCGGCGGGCGCGCTGTGGTTGCTGCCGCGGCGGCGTTAGGAAGATCGGAAAGCCGGGCGGCCCGTAGGCCCGCCCGCCGCAATCACGCTTTGTCCAGTTCCGGCCCGTACACTGCATACGCCCAATCGAGCCATTGCGTCAGGGCCACGATGTCGTCGGTCTCCACCGTCGCTCCGCACCAGATCCGCAATCCGGGTGGGGCGTCGCGGTACGAGTTGATGTCGTAGGCCACGCCCTCGGCTTCGAGGGCGGCGGTAATTTTTTTGAACCATGCTGCCTGCTCTTGCGTGTCGATTCCGTTGGCCATGTCTCGCGGCAGGCGCAGGCACACGGAGGTGGGTGATCGCGTTTCGGGGTCCACCGCGAGGTATTCCACCCAGGGCGTGCGCTCGACCCATTGCCGCAGTGCTTCGGCATTGGCGCGGGTGCGGCGGGCCAGCCCCGCGGCGCCGCCGATCGAGCGGGCCCAGGCCATCGCGTCGAGCACGTCCTCCACGCACAGCATGGACGGTGTATTGATCGTGTCACCCTCAAAAATGCCGCGGTTGAGCGTGCCGTTGCGGGTCAGGCGGAAGATTTTCGGAACCGGCCATGCCGGCGTGTGCGATTCCAGGCGCGCGACGGCACGCGGCGACAGGATGAGGATGCCGTGCTGCGCCTCGCCGCCCAGCACCTTTTGCCAACTATATGTGATCACGTCGAGTTTGTTCCAGGGCATCGGCACGGCGCCGACCGAGGAGGTCGCGTCACAGATCGTCAGTCCTGCGCGGTCGTCGGGAATCCAGTCGCCATTGGGAACGATGACTCCCGCGGTGGTGCCGTTCCACGGGAAGACGACGTCATGGCCGAAGTTCGCCTGGCGCAGGTTCGGCAAGACCCCGAACTCCGTGACGAAGGAGCGCACCCGCAGCGGCCTGAGCTCCTGCAGGCAGTCGGTGACCCATTCCTTGCCGAAGCTCTCCCACGCGAAGACATCCACCGGGCGCGGCCCGAGCAGGGTCCACAACGCGGCTTCGACGGCACCGGTGTCCGACGCCGGCAGGATCCCGACGAGATGGTCCGCCGGCAGTTCCAGCAGTTCCTTGGTTTCCGCGATCACCCGCTGCAAACGGCTTTTGCCGAGGGGCGCCCGGTGCGAGCGGCCGACGGGCGTGGATCGCAGCGCATCGACCGACCAGCCGGGACGCTTGCTGCAGGGGCCGGAGCAGAAGTTGGGGGAACGGGGGCGGTGCGACGGCTTGGTCGCGGCGACAGCGGACATAAGCGAGCTTTCTGGCGTACGGCCGGCTCGGACGAGCCGAAGCCCGCTTGCAGTGTAGCGAATTCGCTCGTGGCGGCCGGCGGCACGAGCGGCCCGCCGCTCCCCCGGGCCGTTGGCGGTATCCTTCGCCCCCTGTTCTGGAGAAAAGGAACTCGGAATGAACTCGTCGTCGCACCGCCGCGTCGCCTGTGCCGCCGTCGCCTTGACGTTTGCGTTCGCGGCCGGACTTGCCGCGGCGCAGGCGCCCGCGGCCCGGGCCGCCGCGGGTCAGGACGCCGTGCCGGTGCAATCGGCCGGGAAGATTCCGCCGGTCACCGGTTCCAAGGAAAAGCCCGTGCTGTCCTGGGGCAAGCCCTTGCCGTATCCCGTGGTGATCGCCGATCGACGCAACAACCGCCTGCTGGAAGTGGCGCCCGACAAGCGGGTGGTCTGGCGGTTCGGTTCGCCCAATCTGAAGATCTACCACGACAACGACGACGTCTACTTTTCGCCGGACGGCCGTTGGCTGGCGATCAGCGAGGAAGACAACCAGGACATCCACCTCATCGACTACTACGACGGGACGCTGGCGTGGAGCTACGGCGTCGCCGATCAGCCCGGCAACGGCCCCGGCCAGATGAATTTTCCGGACGATGCGCATCTCATCGACCATGGCAAGACCATGATGGTCGCCGACATCCGCAACTGCCGGATCCTGTTCATCGATCAGGCGACGTCAAAAATCGAAACGCAATGGGGCGGCCTGAGCCGCAAGGGTGGTCATTGGGCGCACGACCCGTCCTGTCGGCACGACCCGCCGCACCATTTCGGTTTGCCCAACGGCGACGTCGAGTTGCCCAACGGCGACATCCTGATCTCTGAAATCCTCGGGTCGTGGATTACCGAGGTACGGCGCGACGGCGCGGTGGTTTGGAGCATGCACACCCCCGGCGGCATGCAGTATCCCTCCGACGCCATGCCGACCCGCGACGGGCAGGTGATCGTCGCCGGCTATACCAAGCCCGGTCGTGTCATCATTTTCGATCCCAAGACCCGTAAGATCACCTGGGACTATCACGTTCTGCGCGGCGAGGGCATGCTCAACCACCCTTCGCTGGCGGAGGAGCTTCCCGACGGCGACGTGATCCTCAACGACGACTATCGTGACCGGGTCATCGTGATCGACCGGAAGACCAAAAGGATCATTTGGCAGTACGGACACACCGACGTGAAGGGATCTGCGCCGGGGTACTTGAACAATCCGGACGGCATCGACGTCGATGTCTACCGGGACTGGAAGGCGGCGCTGCAAGCGCAAAAATGAACGTTTTGCTGACCGGCGGCACCGGCTACATCGGCAGCCACACCTGCGTGCGCCTCATCGAACTGGGGCTGCGCCCGGTGCTGCTCGACAATTTTGCCAACAGCAAGCGCGCCGTGCTGGACCGCATCGAGCGGGTCACCGGGGTGCGCCCGGCGTTTTTCGAGGTTGACATCCGGGATCGCGTGCGCCTGGACGAAGTCCTCGCCGCCCGGCCGATCGACGCGGTGATCCACTTCGCAGGCCTGAAGGCGGTCGGCGAATCGGTTCAGCGGCCGTTGTCGTACTACGACAACAACGTGCACGGCTCCTGCGTGCTGTTCGAAGCCCTGCAGGCGGCGGGGGTACGCACGATGATTTTCAGTTCCTCGGCGACGGTATACGGTGATGCGCGCACCATGCCGATCGGCGAGGACGCGCCCACGCAGGCGACCAATCCGTACGGCCGCACCAAGCGGATGATCGAGGAAATCCTGCGCGATCTGGCGGTTGCGCAACCGGACTGGTCGGTCACGCTGCTGCGCTATTTCAACCCGGTGGGCGCGCACCCGTCCGGTGCGATGGGCGAGGATCCGCAGGGGATTCCCAACAACCTCGTCCCGTACATCGCCCAGGTGGCGGTGGGTCGCCGCGACCGGCTCACGGTCTTCGGCGATGATTACCCCACGCCCGACGGCACCGGGGTGCGCGACTATATTCACGTTCTCGACTTGGCCGAGGGCCATGTGGCGGCGCTGCAGCACGGCCACCGGCGTCCCGGCGTGCATGTCTACAACCTGGGCACCGGGCAGGGATACAGCGTACTCGAGGTGCTGCGCGCGTTCGAGCGCGCCTGCGGGCGCGCACTGCCCCATGCCGTGGCGCCGCGCCGCGCCGGGGATGTGGCGACGTGTTGGGCGGATCCGGATCGGGCCCGGCAGCAGCTCGGCTGGCGCGCGGAGCGCGGCCTCGATCGGATGTGTGAGGATGTATGGCGTTGGCAATCGGCCAACCCGCTGGGGTATCCCGACTGATCCGCCGCGGGCCGCCCGATCGTTTTCCGCCTGCGTTCTTCTTGAAACTACCGTTTCGCGCCCGACATAGCACCCAACCGTCCGCCGCCGGGGCCGATCCATGACCTGTTGCCTTCCTCCCCCCTCCTATGAGCGCGGATCCTCGCCATTTGGCGGAGCGTCTCCGCACGGAGCCCCCATGACCATGCGCTTTCACTTTCCCATCATCGTCATCGATGAGGATTTCCGCTCGGAAAACGCCAGCGGCGTCGGCATCCGCGCGCTTGCCCGGGCGTTGGAGGAGGAGGGCGTCGAAATCGTCGGCGCGACCAGCTTTTCCGACGTCAGCGGTTTCGCGCAACAGCACAGCCGTGCTTCCGCCTTCATCCTGTCGGTCGACGACGAGGAACTGGCTGCCGAAGGCAGTCCGATCGTCGATGACTTGCGCGCCTTCGTCCAGGAAGTCCGGTTCCGCAACGCCGACATCCCCATCTTCCTGTATGGCGAGACCCGCACGTCGCGTCACCTACCCAACGACATCCTGCGCGAGCTGCATGGTTTCATCCACATGCACGAGGACACGCCGGAGTTCGTCGCCCGCTACATCGTGCGCGAGGCGCGGCATTACCTCGACGGACTGGCACCGCCTTTTTTCCGCGCGCTCACGCAATACGCGCAGGACAGCTCGTATTCCTGGCACTGCCCCGGCCATTCCGGCGGCGTGGCCTTCCTGAAAAGCCCGGTGGGGCAGATGTTCCACCAGTTTTTTGGCGAGAACCTGCTGCGGGCGGATGTGTGCAACGCGGTCGATGAGCTGGGTCAGCTGCTCGACCATACCGGCCCGGTGGCGGCGGCGGAACGCAATGCGGCGCGGATCTTCGGCGCCGACCATCTGTTCTTCGTCACCAATGGCACCTCTACGTCGAACAAGATCGTCTGGCACTACACCGTGGCACAGGGCGACATCGTCGTGGTCGATCGCAACTGCCACAAGTCGGTCCTCCATGCGATCACGATGACCGGGGCGATCCCCGTGTTTCTCACGCCCAAGCGCAATCACTATGGGATCATCGGCCCGATTCCGCTCGAGGAGTTTCGGTGGGAGGCGATCGCGCAGAAGATCCGCGAGCACCCCTTGTTGGAAGGCAACGAAGGCAAGCCGCGGGTACTGACGATCACCCAGAGCACCTACGACGGCGTGGTCTACAACGTCGAGACGATCAAGAAGCTGCTCGACGGCCGAGTCGACTCCTTGCATTTCGACGAAGCCTGGCTGCCGCATGCAGCGTTTCACGGGTTTTATACCCACATGCATGCCATCGGCGGGGTTGCCGGGCCACGTGAGCGCACCCAGAGTTCCATGGTCTTCGCAACGCAGTCGGTGCACAAGCTGCTTGCCGGGCTGTCTCAGTCTTCGCAGATCCTGATTCAGAACTCCAAAACGGAAAGCCTCGACCGCTGGACGTTCAACGAGTCCTTCATGACGCACACGTCGACGTCGCCTCAGTACGCGATCATTGCGTCCTGTGACGTCGCTGCGGCGATGATGGAGCCCCCCGGCGGCCCGGCGCTGGTCGAGGAATCGCTCAACGAGGCGCTGGATTTCCGCCGCGCAATGCGCAAGATCGACGCCGAATACGGCGACTCCTGGTGGTTCCAGGTATGGGGGCCGGACGCAGAACTGCCCGAGGGGGGGGCGGAGCGCGATTACTGGACCTTGCGCGCCGGGGAACGCTGGCATGGTTTCGGCGACCTCGCGCCGGGCTTCAATCTGCTCGATCCCATCAAGGCAACGATCATCACGCCGGGTCTGGACGTCGAGGGTTCGTTCGACGAGACCGGCATCCCGGCGGCGGTTCTCACCAAGTACCTGACGGAGCATGGCATCGTCGTCGAGAAAACCGGCCTCTACTCGTTCTTCATCATGTTCACCATCGGCATCACCAAGGGTCGCTGGAACACCTTGGTGACCGAGCTGCAGCAGTTCAAGGACGACTACGACACCAATCAGCCGCTATGGCGTGTCATGCCGGAATTCCTGCGTGCGCATCCGCGCTACGAGTCGTACGGTTTGCGCGACCTTTGCCAGGCGATCCACGAAATCTATCGCGCCAAGGATATCGCGCGCCTGACCACCGAGATGTACGTTTCCGAGATGGAGCCGGTGATGATCCCGGCCAAGGCCTACGCGAGGATGGCGCACAACGAGATCGATCGCGTGCCGATCGACCGGGTCGAGGGGCGGGTCAGCGCAGTATTGCTGACGCCGTACCCCCCCGGCATCCCGTTGCTGATTCCGGGCGAGCGCGTCAACGCCAAGATCGTGCATTACCTGCAGTTCGCGCGCGAATTCAACGCCAGTTTCC
>JAJYBQ010000063.1 GCA_021778935.1 Pseudomonadota bacterium
GGAAAAATCGACGTGGCCGGGGGTGTCGATGAGGTTGAGGTTGTAGCGCTGGCCATCGCGGGCGACATAGGTGAGCGCCGCCGTCTGCGCTTTGATGGTGATGCCGCGCTCGCGCTCGAGATCCATCGAGTCGAGGACCTGCTCCCGGATTTCGCGGTCGGCCAGGCCGCCACAGCGCAGGATCAGGCGATCGGCCAGGGTGGATTTGCCATGGTCGATATGGGCGATGATCGAGAAATTGCGGATATGCTGCATTTCGAAAAGGACGCGGCCGGCCCTTGAGGGCCGGCCGGTTCAAGGAGTTCGAGACCGCGCGGAAGGCGCGCGGCCCGACGATTCTATCCGTTAATTCCCGGATGGACTCAGGACAACCCAGTTCGACTGTCCGCCCCGACGCACCAGGACCGGAATCGGCCGGGTGAAATGGAGCTTCGAGACCAGGCCGCGGAACTGCTGGACGTCGCGGATCGGCATATTCGCGATGTTGAGCAGGACGTCGCCGGTCTGGATCCCCGCCGAGCCCGCCGCCCCGGACGCCGATTCGACGATGACTCCGCCGGCGATCTGCAGACTCTGCCGCTGATCGGGCGACAGGTCGGAAACCACCAGTCCGAGCGCATCCGGCTTCTTCGGCGCCGGTGCCGGACCCGGCGGGGGCGACCCGGACTGGCCCGACTCCTGCGGCATCACGCCGACGACGACCGCCAGCACCTTCGCCGCGCCGCTGCGCCACACGGTCAGGGTCGTATGCGTCCCCGGCGCAGTATCCGCCACCATGCGCCGCAGGCTTGCCGAGTCCTCGACCGGCTTGCCGGCAAACCGGATGATCACGTCACCCGCCTGCACGCCGGCCTTCTGGGCCGGTCCACCGGGCTCGACCTGGGCGACCGACGCCCCCTCGGCCCGCGGCAGACCGATGGCGGCGGCGACATCGGGATCGACTTCGCCGATCAGCACGCCGATCCGGCCGCGCACCACCTTGCCCTTGGTGCGCAGGATGTTGGCGATCCGTTGCGCCTCATCGATCGGGATGGCGAAGGAAATCCCGGCATACGAGCCGGACGTGGTGAAGATCTGGGAGTTGATCCCGACCACCTCGCCGCGCATGTTGATGAGCGGCCCACCGGAATTTCCCGGGTTCACCGGCGCATCCGTCTGGATGAACGGCAGCAGTTCCCCGGTCTCGCGGTTCATGGCGCTGACGATCCCGTGCGTCACGGTGTTCTGCAGATCGAACGGCGATCCGATCGCGATCACCCATTCTCCGACCCGCAATTTGGACGGATCGCCCAGTTTGAGCGTCGGCAGGTCCTTGCCGCCGTCGATCTTGACCAGGGCCACGTCGGAACGGGGGTCGGATCCGATGAGCCGGCCCTTGAACTCCCGCTTGTCGGGGAACGTCACGGTGATCTCATCAGCCCCCTCGACCACATGCGCATTGGTGATCAGGTACCCGTCGGGCGAGATCAGGAACCCCGACCCGACGCCCCGCGGCATCTCGCGCTCGGTGCGCGGCGCCGGCGCGGTCCCCGCGCCCGGCCCGGAATCGCCGGGCTGCTGCGGCAGGAACCGGTGGAAAAAGTTGTAGAACGGATCGTTCGGATCCATGTTGGGGCCGGAAAACGGCTGCTGCGGCCCGGATGGCACCGCAACCCGCGAGGCGGTCCGGATGTTGACCACTGCAGGCGCGGTCTTGGCGACCAGGTCGGCAAAGTCGGGCGGACCCGACACCGGGGGCTCCTGCGCATGCGACAACGGCATCGCGCCGACCAGGAGGAACGCCAGCAGACCGCGGACAAGGAAGCTTTTCATAACTCCGATTTTTCCGGAAAGAAAACCTAATGATCAGTGGGGGACGGCCTGGTGCACCACGGATTCCGCGACCGACTCCGCCGTGGCGGGCGGGACGTCGCCCACCACCGTGACCCGGGCGTCGTCGACCCGGCGCGATACCGCTGCGACCGGACCGCGCTGCTCCGCCGGCAGCGTACCCGATACCGGGGCACCGGGCTCGATGAACACCGAAATCGTCGCCAGACCATCGGAATATACCGCCTGCAGCGCGGATCGCGAATCCGCGGGGCCGGCGCCGATCAAGCGCCGTACGACCTCGGCGAGACGGTGGAAGCCGCTCGGCGCGGTGACGTGCCATCCTTCCCGACGCAACGCCGTCGCCCGCGCATGCGCGTGTTCGACCGTCCATCCGGCCGTCGGCCAGGACGGATTGAGCAGCGCCGGATCGATCGGCCCGCCGACATGCACGTCGGTGAAGGCGATCTGCTCCAGTACGGCGCCGCTTGCATTCCGGGTCTGCGCCTTGAACAACAGGCCGGTCGCCGGGTCGACGCACAGTCGATAGCCGTAGCGCAGCCGATCCCGCGGCACCAGTTCCACGACGTTGCAGGCGACCCCCGCAACCCGGTCGGCGCCGACGCGGCGAAGGGTGTAGTGGCGCAGGATGCTCTCCGCACCGGGATGGGCAAATGCCGGGAAATCACGCAAATCCTCATGCCGGACGACGACCCGCCGCCACCGGGGATAGAGGCAGCGCACCGTGTCGCCGATGCGGATGAACTCGCGCGGCTGGCCGTCCAGCGTCAGCACCCGTTCATGGGAACGCTTGCCGTCGAAGACGTGCACGACGCGCGATGCGTCGACTTCATCGCCGCGCTGCACCACGACGGTGCCGACGAAATCCTCATGCCGCGCCGCCGCTTCGATGGCCTCGAGCAACCCGGCGTCCGACCGTGCGGGCCGCCCCGCCGGCACTGCGGCGGCACCCGCTCCGGCCGCGCGCGCGGCCGGAACCCATGCGACAACCGCGATCAGGACGATCGGCGCCCAGGAACGGAATCGGAGCACGGCGGACGTCAATGGGCGACCGCCCCGTCGGGACGCAGGATCACGTCCGCGGCCGGCATCACGCCATACCCGGCATAGTCGCTATGCGCATCGATGTAGGGCCCCCATCCCGCGTCGAACGACGCCGGCCGCATCGCCTGCGCGGCGGCGCGGCCGCCTGCAAGGCCGGCGCCCGGGCCGCCCATCGCCACGGCTTGCGCCGTCTCGGATTTCTGGATCGGTGCCGCGGCGGCGGCGATCGGAGCGGGTGCCAAGGCAACCATCGGCGCCCCCGATGGCACTCCGCTTCCCGACAAAGCGCCGCTGCCGTCCCGCAACATCGGAACGGCCACGAACACCAGTACGGCCGCGGCCGCGGCGATCGCTCCGGCGCTCGCCGCGCGATGCCCCCAGCGCGACGGACCCCGGTGCGCCGGCGCCACCGATCCGGCCAACGCCTGCGGTGCCAGCAACGCAGGCTCCGCTTCCAATGCGCGCACGATGCGCGAGCAGAGCTGCGGGGAATGCAGGGCGGCGACCTCTTCCGAGCGCAGCGCATCGCCTACCCACGTCCAATCCTCGATCCGCCGCCGCCATGCGGCATTGCCGGAAAGATCCTGGGCGATGCCGTGCCCGGACTCGGGTTCGACTTCGCCGTCGAGCCAGGCCGACAGAAACTCTCCGTCGGGCACCGCCGCCGGCCCGGGGGAAGTTGGTTGCGCTTTCATCTGATGTCTCCCTGCGATCTGCTTTTTTTACCAGCGTTTGTCCTGCGGTGTGTCCAATAGCGGGCGCAGTTCCTGCGCGATCGCCTCCCGGGCGCGAAAGATGCGCGAACGCACCGTTCCGACCGGGCAGTTCATCGCCGCGGCAATTTCGTCGTAGCTCAACCCTTCGAGTTCGCGCAGCACGATCGCCGTGCGCAATTCTTCCGGGAGCTGCTCGATCGCCCGATTGACCGCAAGGCCGATCTGGCGGGACTGATAGACGGATTCGGGGGTATCGACGTCAGGCTGTGCGAACGGCTCGTCACCGCCGTCGGCATCCTCGAAATCGCCGGCGGCCACGGTGGGAGCCTTGCGCCCCTGGGCGGCAAAATGATTCTTTGCCGTATTGATCGCAATCCGGTAGAGCCAGGTGTAGAAGGCGCTTTCACCGCGGAAGCTCGGCAGGGCACGGTACGCCTTGATGAAGGCTTCCTGGGTCACATCTTCGATGTCGGACGGATCGCGGATCATGCGCGCCAACAGCCTTGAAATCTTGCGCTGGTACTTCGCCACCAATATCTCGAACGCACGCTTGTCGCCGTGCTGAACGCGACGAACCAATTGCCAGTCGGCGTCGCGCTCGCTCATTCGAAATGCCTGGGGGTTGTGACCACGATCCGAAAAATTAGTTTCCGCGTACGGGATTCCACCGCAGCTGGGCGGCCAATCTCCGGAACGCAGTACCGCCAACCGCATCGCGCCAGACGGCGACCGTCCCGGCGCCACAGCGCAGGACGATCCGCGCCGGTCCGATCACCCGCGCCCGCGCGCCCGCCAGATCCACCGCTCCGCGCGGGCCGCCGTTGCGCGCAAGGATTGCCAAAGCTACGCCGACCACCGCACAGGCCAGCGCCGCAAGCCTGGCGATCGGCGTGCCGATCGCCAGGACCGGGAGCGCCAATCCACCAGTCGCACCCGCGGCGCACCGCAGCCATCGCGTTCGCGCGGGCGAGGAATCGAGGATCAAAACCGTTCCGATCATGCGCTCCCCGTTCCTTCCGCCGGGCGGAAGCGAAAAAATCCGAATGGCGCTGCGACCGATTGCAGGTCAAACGCGCCGGAAGATCAGCGTTCCGTTCGTTCCGCCAAACCCGAAGGAGTTTTTCATCGCGTACTCGATCTTCATCGGCCGCGCTTCGTTCGCACAGTAATCCAGATCGCATTCGGGATCGGGGTTCTGGAGATTGATGGTCGGAGGAGACACCTGGTGATGCACGGCAAGGGCCGTGAACACCGACTCGATCCCGCCGGCGCCGCCAAGCAGGTGCCCGGTCATCGACTTGGTCGAATTGATGACGAGGTTGCCCGCGGCATCGCCGAACGCAAGCTTGATCGCGTTGGTCTCGTTGATGTCTCCGGGAGGCGTCGAAGTGCCATGGGCGTTGAGATACTGGATCTCGTCGCCGTTGATCCCCGCACTGCGCAACGCCGCCACCATGCTCCGGCGCGGCCCATCCACGTCCGGCGACGTCATGTGATAGGCATCCGCGGTCATGCCGAAGCCGACCAGTTCGCAGTAGATCCGGGCGCCGCGGGCACGCGCATGCTCGTACTCTTCGAGCACCAGGACGCCACCGCCCTCGCCCAGTACGAAGCCGTCGCGATCCTTGTCGAACGGCCGGCTCGCGCCTTCCGGATCGTCGTTGCGCGTCGACAACGCCTGCATCGCGGCGAATCCGCCGACACCCAGCGGACAGACGGTGCTCTCCGCGCCCCCGGCCAGCATGACGTCGGCATCGCCCGATCCGATGAGCCGGCCGGCCATGCCGATCGAATGCAAGCCCGTGGTGCAGGCCGATACGATCGCGAAATTCGGTCCCTTGAGGCCGAACATGATCGAAACGTTGCCCGCGATCATGTTGATGATCGCGCCGGGGATGAGGAAGGGCGAAATGCGCCGAGGGCCCCGGGTCATCACCTCTTCGTAGTTGTTCTCGATCAGCGGCAGACCGCCGATGCCCGAGCCGACCATGCAGCCGATCCGCTCGCGGTTGGCATCGGTGATCTCGAGGCCGGAATCGCGCAGCGCCTGAACCGAGGCCGCGACGCCGTAATGGATGAACGTATCCATCCGGCGGACCTCCTTCGCCGGAACATAGTCCGTCACCTCGAAATCACGCACCTCGCCCGCGATCTGCGAGCGATATGCGGATGCGTCATAGCGCGTGATCCGTCGGATACCGGACTTGCCGGCGAGAACATTGGACCACGCGGCAGGCACGTCGTTGCCAACGGGAGAGATGATCCCCAGACCGGTAACGACTACCCTGCGATGCAGACTGCTCATGGAAGCCGACCCCGCCTCACGCTTTCTTCAGATGGGCGTTGACGTAGTCGATCGCCTGCTGCACCGTGCGGATCTTCTCCGCCTCTTCGTCCGGAATCTCGCACTCAAACTCGTCCTCGAGCGCCATCACCAGTTCCACGGTGTCGAGCGAATCCGCCCCCAGGTCATCCACGAACGCCGATTCGTTCTTGATGTCGGCCTCGTTCACGCCGAGCTGCTCGGCCACGATTTTTTTTACGCGCTGTTCAATGCTGTCCATAAATACCCCTCCTCGTGCCTTTCATCACGGAAACGCGATGCACCGTCCGCGCCTCCTCTAAAAGAGAACGTGCCGTCCCTTTTTGCGCAAAGGGCGGGCGATTCTAGCAGTTTGGCGGATTACGCCGCCGGTCACGCCATATACATGCCGCCGTTGACGTGCAGGACGGCCCCGGTCACATACGCGCCGGCCTTGGATGCGAGGAACGTCACCGCTCCAGCGATCTCCTGCGCCTGCCCCAACCGGCCCAGCGGAATCTGCCCGAGCAGCGCCTGCGTCTGCTGCGGATTGAGCGCCCGCGTCATGTCGGTTTCGATGAACCCCGGTGCGACGCAGTTCACGGTGACGCCCCGCCCCCCCAGTTCCCGCGCGAGGGAACGGGTCATCCCCTCGAGGCCGGCCTTGGCCGCCGCGTAGTTGGCCTGCCCGGCGTTGCCGGCCGAGCCCACCACGGAGGAAATATTGATGATCCGGCCATGCCGGGCCTTCATCATGCCCCGCATCGTCGCGCGCGCCAGCCGGAACGCGGCGCTCAGATTGGTATCGAGCACGGCATCCCACTCCTCGTCGCGCAGGCGCATGGCGAGGGTATCGGCGGTGATGCCGGCGTTGTTGACGAGGACGGAGAGCTTGCCGAAACGCTCCGACACCTCCTGCACGGCCGCATCGCAGCGTGCGCGGTCGCGCACGTCGAGTACGAGCCCCGTCCCGGCGCCGCCCTGCTCCGCGATGCGCCGGGAAATCCCGTCCGCACCCTCGGGGGTCGTCGCCGTGCCGACGACGGTCGCCCCCGCCTGCAATAGCGCCTCGAGAATGGCGCGGCCGATCCCGCGCGATGCGCCGGTGACCAGCGCCACCTCGCCGCGCAGGGCTTCGGGCGAAAACACCAAGGACTCGCTCATGCCTGGCCTCCCAAAACGGTCCGCACCTCGTCGAGGCTCGGACGATCCGAAACCGACAGGGCGGTGATTCCGGCAACGATGCGCCGGTTGAGTCCGGTCAGCACCTTGCCGGGGCCGCACTCGACGACGTGCGTCACGCCCTGTTCGGCAAGCCGGCGCACGAGTTCGCTCCACCGGACCGCACCGGCCACCTGCCGCGCCAGCGCATCGCGGATGCGATCGGGCTCGGATTCGCATGCCACGTCGATATTGTTCATCACGGCGACCGACGGCGCCTGCACCGGCGTCTCGGCCAGGCGTGCGCGCAGCCGCTCGGCGGCCGGCTTGAGCAGCGAGGAGTGGAATGCCGCCGACACCGGCAGCGGCAGCGCCCGTTTGGCGCCGGCCTCGCGCGCCAGCTCGCAGGCGCGCGCCAGCGCCGCCGTGTGTCCCGCGATCACGACCTGGCCCGGCGCGTTGAAGTTCACGGCCTCCACCACCGCCCCCGGGGACTCTTGCGCGGCACGCGCGCATACGGCCCCCGCGGCGGCATCGTCCAGGCCCAGGATCGCCGCCATGCCGCTCGTCCCGAGCGGCACCGCCTCCTGCATCGCCTGGGCGCGAAACCGCACCAGCGGGACCGCGTCCTCGAGGCGCAGGGCGCCCGCGGCGACCAGCGCCGAATATTCGCCCAGGCTGTGCCCTGCGAACACCTCGGGCATCGGGCCGCCCGCCGCCCGCCACGCCGCAAACATCGCAACCGATGCCGTGAGCAGACTGGGCTGGGTGTTGACGGTGCGGTCCAGATCCGCTGCGGGACCGTCGGCGATCAAACGGCCGAGATCCTGCCCCAGCGCATCGGAAGCCCGGCGCACCACATCCTGCACCGCTGCGTCGTCCTGGAACGAATTCAGCATTCCCACCGCCTGGGAACCCTGCCCGGGAAATACGAAAGCCAGTTTCATCGTTGGTCTTGTCGGTTGTTGCTACATGCGAACGAGCACGGATCCCCAGGTGAAGCCGCCGCCCACGCCCTGCAGGAGAACGTGGTGGCCCGGCTGCACGCGGCCGTCGCGCACCGCCTGGTCGAGCGCCAGCGGAACGGAGGCAGCCGACGTGTTGCCGTGCCGGTCCACCGTCACGACCACCTTGTCGAGGTCCAACTCGAGCCGCTTCGCGCTGGCCTCGATGATCCGCACGTTGGCCTGGTGCGGCACCAGCCAGTCCACCTGGGCCGGCTCCATGCCCGCCATGGCGAGCACTTCGCGCGCCGACGTTTCGAGAACGTCGACCGCGAGCTTGAACACGGCCTTGCCCTCCATGCGCAGGAACGGGTCGCCGGCGGCGCTGCCGCCCGCCAGGTAGGCGGAAAGCGACAGGATCGCGCCGCCGCGCGCGCCGTCGGCGCGCATCCGGCTGGCCAGGATTCCGGGCGCATCGGCCGCTTCCAGCACGACCGCCCCGGCACCGTCGCCGAACAACACGCAGGTCGTGCGGTCGTTCCAGTCGAGGATCCGGGAAAACACCTCGGCGCCGATCACCAGCGCCCGCCGGTACGCACCGCTCCGGATCATTGCATCCGCCAGGGAAACGCCATACACGAAGCCGCTGCAGGCCGCCTGGACATCGAACGCCGCCGCCCCCGCCGCCCCGATGCGCGCCTGCACGGAACAGGCGGTGCTCGGAAACACCTGGTCCGACGTGGATGTCGCCACGACGATGAGGTCCAGCGTCTCCGCGGCGAACCCGGCCCGCTCCAGCGCGGCGACCGCCGCCCGCGCGGCGAGATCGGTCGTCCCGACGCCCGGCTCGGCGATGTGGCGCTGGCGGATCCCGGTCCGGGTGGCGATCCACTCGTCCGACGTCTCGACGCCGCGGCCGGCGAGTTCGCGGACCAGTTCTTCATTCGAAACCACACGGGCGGGGAGCGCAGACCCCGTTCCGCAGATGCGGCTATATATTGTCCGGTTCATGGCGTTCGTGGTCCCGTCAGGCTTGCACCGCTTCCCCACCCGCACCGGCCGTCTGCAGCTGGGCGAGCATGGGCACCATGGCCTCGGCGGTGCGTTCGAGCAGGCGGTGCGAAGCGGCCTCGAAGGCGCGGCGGACGGCGAATTCGAACGCGTACGCATCGGCCGAGCCGTGGCTCTTTACGACCACGCCGCGCAGCCCCAGCAGGGCGGCACCGTTGTAGCGACGATGGTCGACGCGACGCTTGAAGCGCCCCAGCACCGGCGACGCGATCAATGCGATCAGCTTGGAAAGCCAATCGCGGGTGAACTCTTCGCGGATGAACCCGGCAAGCATCTGCGCCAGTCCTTCCGACGTCTTGAGCGCCACGTTGCCGACGAAGCCGTCGCAGACGATGACGTCCACCGTCCCCCGGAAGATGTCGTCGCCTTCGACGTTGCCATGAAAATTCAGCCCGCTCGCGCGCAGCAGTTCGCCGGCGCGCTTGACGACCTCGTTGCCCTTGATCGCCTCCTCGCCGACGTTGAGCAGTCCGACGCTGGGCTGCTCCGTTCCCCCCATCGACGACACGAGCGCGCAGCCCAGTATGGCGAACTGCAGCAGATGCTCCGGCGCGCAATCGACATTGGCGCCCAGGTCGAGCATGGTGGTGCCGCCGCCCTTGCGGTTGGGAATGGCATAGGCAATGGCAGGACGGTCGATGCCGTCCTGCGTCTTGAGCACGTAGCGGGCGATGGCCATCAGGGCACCGGTATTGCCTGCGCTGACGACGGCATCGGCACGACCGTCCTTGACCAGTTCGAGGGCGACGCGCATCGAGGACGACTTCTTCACCCGCAACGCCGTCGCGAGGGGGTCGGTCATCTCGACCACCTCCTCCGCATGCACGACCTCGATCCGCGCTCCGCTGCCGAAGGAGGCCGAAGCCTTGCGCAATTCCGCCTCGACGAGCGGTGCGCGCCCAACCAGGAGCAAGCGCGCCTGCGGTTCATGCCGGGAGAACGAGACGGCTGCCGGCACCGTCACCGACACGCCATGGTCGCCCCCCATACAATCGATTGCAATACGCATAATCGGCGTTTTCTCTGTGCGCGCCATCGGAGCTTCGACAACGGCGATGCTTGCGATGGAAACCCGGAGGATCGGCTACGAAGGGGGTCTGCGACCCCCTTCGCGCATCCCCCGCGGCCTTTACAACTGTGCCACGGGCGGGCAGGCATCAACAATGCAGAGCACATCGTCCTCCGCACGCTCTGCTCATGAACCCGCACGTGCATGCGGGGCAGGGCACTTTCGACTTGCGGGC
>JAJYBQ010000064.1 GCA_021778935.1 Pseudomonadota bacterium
ACGGCAGCAATTGGACAGGCTCGTCGGCGACCTGCTTCCAGATGGTGGCCTTGAGCTACGCCGTCGATCACGGCGCAACCGGCGCTGCGACGGGGTGGACGCAGATCGTGACCAGCGCGAGCTTCGGCAATGCGACATCCCCCGTCAACGGGTATCCGACCAATCCGCTGTGGGCGATCTACCCCCGCAATCCGCCGCCGTGATCCGGCAGGAAAATCAGGCGATCCGATATGTCGGCGCGTGCGTCCGCAGCCAGTGTTCCAAGGTGGTCAGAATCCACACCAGTTCGCCGTAGTACCCTGCGTGGGACAGCACCTGACGATGAATTTCCTTCAGGTATGCCGGCTGAAGAAAGCCCCGCTCGCCCAGGCTCCCGAGCGCATCGCCGACCACTGTTTGCAGCCCTTCATGCCGCGTCAGCCATACGCCGAACGGCAGTCCGAAGCCGTGCTTTTGCTTGCGCAGGATTTCGTCCGGCAGAAAGCCGCGTAGCGCCTCCTTGAAGAAATACCGCAGCGCCATTCCCTTCACCTTGTCCTCGGACGTCAGGCCGAGGGAGAAGTCGAGCAGATCGTCGTCGAGCATGGGGAACCCGACGTCCAGACCAGCCATCGCCGTCGTGCCGCAGACCTTGGGCAGGTCGGAATCCGCCAGCGTGTACTGCCAGTCATAGGCGAGCATGCGGTTGACGAGCGAGCCATGGGAAACCCGGGCATAGGTCTCGGCCTGCTCCCTCGCCGGACCGCCGAGGTCGACCTGGCGCAGGAACTCACTCGTGAAGAGGTTCTCCGGGCCAATGCGGTCGAGCAGGTTGTAGGTTTCCATCCGGGCGGGCATGGGAACCTTGGCCTGCTGGATATAGCTCCGGGCCTTCTTTACCAGGGGGATATGGGCGGCCGCCGGGTTGGCGATCAGTAATGGTTCCAGCACCCCGGCACGCAGGAAACCCGGTACCCGGCCATAGACCTCGAACACCTTCTGTTTCGCGTACCGCGAGTTGCCGCCGAACAGTTCATCGCCGCCGTCGCCGGCGAGAATGCGGTCGATGCCCTCGGAGCGCGCCAGGCGTGCGCAGTAATAGCCCGGCAGGGCCGACGAGTTGCCGAAGGGTTGATCGAACCAGGTCGCGATGTCGGGCAGCGATCGCGCGATGTCGTCGGGCGTGACGTAGTAGCTGCGATGGTCGGCGCCGAAGTGCCGGGCGGCGATGCGGGCGTACTCCATCTCGTCGTAGCCCTGCGCTTCGAAGCCGATGGAATAGGCGCGTACCGGCTGGCCGGTCGCTTCCCGCAACAACCCGGTCACCGTCGAACTATCCGTGCCGCCGCTCAGGAACGTGCCCAGTGTTCCGCCGCCCTCGACTTCCCGCCGAACGGCGCCGCGCAGCAGGCCCAGGAACGCTTTCTTGCGTTCGGCGAACGGCTGCCGCTCTTCCCGAAACTCGGGCGTCCAGTAGGTGCGCACGCGGACGCCGTCGCGGTCCGCGATCACTTCCTCCGCGGCGCGCAGCCGTCGCACGCCCTGGAATACGGTCTCCGGGGCGGGCAGGCAGTGAAAATAGACGTAGCGCAACAATGCCTGGGGATCGATCGCGGCGGGAGATTGCAGCGGCACTTCGTCGGCTCGTTGGGCGAAGGCGAAGCGATTCCCCTCCGCGGCGTAACAGACCGGAATCGATCCGAACCGGTCGGTCGCGAGATAGGCCCGCCCCTCCGCCAGATCGAGCGCCACGACCGAAAACCGCCCCCGGAGCAAGGTGCCAAGGCTGGGGCGGCCTGCGACCCAATGTGCCAACAGCGCTTTCGCCAAGCCACCATCCCCATTTCCTCCGTTTGCCAGACGTACTGCGTGGGGGAGGCCGATCACTGCGACGACGTGCCGCCCGTCCGTTGCTGTTTGCGTGCAGCGGCGTTCCGCGTCGAACGCCGCTGCAGCGGAGCGCAGCAGGGGTACTCCGGCGCCGGGGAGTTCGACGGGTATCTGCGTGCCCGATTCCCCGCCGCCGAGGCAAATCCGCCCACGCATGGACGCTCCGCACGGTTGTGCGGAGCGATCGGACTGGTTTGGTTGCGAATCCGTACTGTCGGATGCCATGGCGGGAGATCGGAGGAAAGGAAACGCTCGGCACAAAAAACGCGGCCGGTGGATTCGTTACCCCAACGCCGTTTATGGGTGCGGATTGTAATCCCTGGACGGGTTGAACCGCGCACTTCCGACAGGGCGCGGCTACGTCAGTGGGTTCGCAGGAAATACGTGTCGGCGGTCCACAGGGGCTGGACCACGCAGCCGCCGAGTTCGGGAACATACTGGAACTTGCCGAAGGGGGCGGTATTGGTTCCCCCCTGGATCGAGTTGGGAGGGATGCTTCCCGCTGCGGCGATGGGCAGACAGGATAACGTCGCCGGGTCGAATTGATACAACGCTCCCGTGCCGTCGTAAAGAAACACCTTGTCCGCAATTGGATCGTACGCGCCGCCCGCGCCGTATCCGTTTGAGGTCGCGTAGAAGGCCGTTGCACCGCTTCCGCTCATCGTCAGCACGCTCGCGGTGCCGGTCGTGAGGTTCAACTCGTATACCTCGCCGAGGGACAGGTACGGCGGGCCGCTTCCACCAAACGACCAGAGAACATTACGGTGCGAGTCGTAGACCAGAGGCCCGCTGTATACGGCCGCTGTCAGCGGCATCACGGCAGTCCATATGTTTGCCGCAACGCTCCACCGGTAGAGCGTGTAATTATTCAGGACGATATATACGTTTCCTTGCGAGTCCTGTGCCGTTCCCCACGGGTATCCATACGCTGTGGGAAGCGGTGCATAGGTGTTGATTGGCTGCCAGTTGGCGGCCCCCCAACCCCACCCATCCACTTGCAAGTTCACGCCGCCCACCATGTATTCGCCACCACCGAATTGCATGAGTGTGTCGGTCACGGCGATGTGCTGAAGCATGTAGTACGTGTGTTGTGCTGGAGGATTTCCATCGGCATAGCGAATGGTGTTCGCGGTGATTTCGTTACTGGGCGTTGACCCCCAAACTCGTTGCCACTGTGGTACGTCAGCAGCAAGTTGCAGCGCATAAATTTCATTTCCGCTGTAGTCCTGATGGCCACCGCCGTGGAGGATATAGTAGCTTCCACTAACGCGGAGCGCACCGCCGCCCCAAGCGTCCGTGACGGCGCTCACGCCAGTATTTCCCGGGAGCGGCGGACTGGGCAATACGCCAGACGCACTCAAGGATGGAAGTTGGACCCATTCGAACACCGACTTTCCGGATAGCCATGCGGGGGCAGTCCCGGAAAATGGCGTATTGGCGATGGGAACGGTAAGGGTAGACTGGCCCGGGTTTGACGTGGCGACCGTGGCGCCACTTACTGTAGCCCCTGGCGCAGCGACGCTATTGCCGCCTCCGCAACCGGTGGCGGCTAGCGCCCCAAATGAAAGAGACGCCCGCAGCAAAGCCCGACGAGACATGCCTAGCCTGGGAGTCGCATGCGAACCGAAGTCGGTTTTCATGGCAAAACTTTCGCACGTTAGAAAACGAGATCCACGGTGTGGTAACGGGTTGTTTGTCCAGGCTATCGTGTAGGCGATGGGACGAAGGTATAGTAGGGCCTTTACCAGTCACGAAGTAGCATGTAAACGGCCTAGCTTTCCCCCTATTTATCGGGATTCGGAATCGCCCGAAGTGCCGCAATTGGTGCAGAACCGCTCCCTTATGGAAAATTGGAATATTCGGTGTTCGGTTTTTGTCCTGGCCGCTTTTTGCGCGGTCGTGTGTCGGGCGCAACCAGCGGTTGATCAATTGGTGGATGGCGGAGCCTGTGGTTCACTTCAGAATGCGTTTGGCCCTTTTGATTATCGCGATATTCCGCCAGAACCCCTTTACCTGGTAGAGATGCGGCACTTCCCGCCACAGGTCGAGACATTGCAACGCGGCGCTACGAGCTATCTCGGCGGGGACATCGATTATGTCTTGCGGGCAATCCCCAATCACCCAAGAGCGCTGCTCGCAATGATGCGCTTGGTGCGAATGGACCACACGGATCAGCCGCGAGGGTCACGATATACGATTCGCTGTTGGTTTGACCGGGCGGTACGGTTCGTTCCCGACGACCCTATGGTGCGAGTGCTGTATGGGAATTACCTCATCGGAAAGGGAGATACTTCCGCTGCCTTGGAGCAGTTGCGCGTTGCCGACGGACTGTCTACCGACGACGCGAACTTGCAGTACAACCTCGGGTTGGCATATTTCAAACTGAAAAAATACGATATGGCATTGGCACATGCGCAAAAAGCGTACGCGGCCGGTTTTCCGCTACCCGGCCTGCGGGAAATGCTGATGTCTGTGGGCAAGTGGCAGGATCCGGCATCCACTCCTCGGACGGGAAAGGGATCCGCGCAGGCGAAGAACTGATCGTCCAAAACTTTGGATGGTGTGAGGACGGTTACCGCGCATGTCGGACTTGGCAAATTGAATACCCGGGCGTTGTATTTGCCGAAGTTGCCGGTAGCGGATTGGGACGCCGTGGCGGGTCGGCCGAGCGCGGTGGTGCGGTCGGTTTCGGAGTTGCCGCATGTCCAGTTCACGACCAGCGGCCGCGCGGCAATTTTTCTTGCGTTGCAGGCCCTGGGTGTTGGCTCCGGCGATCGTGTGCTGGTGCCCACGTACCATTGTCCGACGATGGTGAGCCCGGTCGTGGCGCTCGATGCGGAGACGGTGTTTTTTCCGATTGGGGAAGATGGTGCGCCGCTGTTGTCATGGTTCGAATCCACCGATTTGACCGGTGTGCGTGCCATGCTTGCGGTGCACTATTTTGGGCTGCCGCGCGATCTCTCGCCAACCCGCGCGCTTTGCGATCGGCTTGGCATCGCCCTGATCGAGGACTGCGCACATGCGTTTTTCGGGGGAACGCCGGGCCTTCCGATCGGGAGCGCAGGCGATTTTGTGACAGCAAGTCTCACCAAGTTTTTCCCGGTGGAAGAGGGGGGCTGCATCGCATCCGCCCGCCGTGCGATTCCGGATCATCTCCTGCGGCCGCGGGATCGTGCAGCGTCCGTTCGCAAGTTGTTTGACACGTTTGAAACGGCTGCGAAATTCGGGCGGTTTCGTCCGCTGACGCCCATTCTCCGCTTGGCGGTTGCCGGGAAGGACCGGTTGCGTGGACGGCCGGTACACCATACAGATGCCGTGGTGGATGGTGGTTCCCACGTTGCGAGGGAAACCGCGACACCGGTTCTCGACGTCGACCTGGCGCTGCAGGAGCCGGCCCCGGTGGTGCGCTGGATCGAACGGCATGCTGACCGCGCGCGCATCGTCGAAGGGCGGCGCCGGAACTATGGCCTCCTGGCAGAATTGCTGGGCACGGTGCGTGGTGCCCGCGTGGTCACGCCGGATCTGCCGGAAGGGGCCGTGCCCTACGTGTTTCCCTTGTGGGTCGATCACCCGGAGCGCTGTTACCAGCCGATCCGGCGCTCCGGTGTGCCGGTGTTCTGCTGGGACGTGCTGTGGCCCGGTGTTCCGGAAATTCCCGGGGACGTGGGCTTGACGTGGTCGCCGCACATCTTGCAGATCGGTTGCCATCAGGACTTGCGTGAGGACGATATCCGTGCGATCGCCGAGCGCGTGCGGACCATCGTGGAGAATCCCGAATGAAACGGGTGCTGATGGTGGCCTACCATTTCCCGCCGCTGGCGGGTTCCAGCGGAATTCAGCGCAGCCTGCGCTTTGCGAGGCACCTCCCCTCCGTGGGTTGGCAACCGCTGGTATTGACGGCGGACCCGCGGGCGTATGAGCGGACCAGTCGTGACCTGGACGCGGAAGTTCCGCCGGGCCTGGTCGTTCGGCGCGCGGTTGCGTTCGATACCGCCCGACAGTTGTCGTGGCAAGGGCGATACTGGGGCGCCCTGGCGCGTCCGGATCGGTGGATGACCTGGCAGGTCGATGGCGTGCGGGTCGGCATGCAGATGATCCGGGAGTTCCGGCCGGACGCGATCTGGTCGACCTATCCGATTGCGACCGCCCACGTCATCGCGGCGCGTCTGCAGGCGAAGTCCGGCTTGCCCTGGGTGGCGGACTTCCGCGACCCGATGGCGCAGGACGGCTACCCCGCCGATCCGAAGACCTGGGAGCACTTTCGCCGCATTGAAGAGACGGCCATGTGTCGTGCACGCTGCAATGTGTTCACGACCCCTGGTGCGGCGCGCGTGTACGCGGGCCGCTATCCCGATCATGCAGACACCATCCGCCTGATCGAAAACGGCTACGACGAAGAGAGCTTCGCGTCGGTGGAGCGGGATGCGGTTTCGATGGGGCCGCTGTGTCCCGGGTGCCTGACCGTGTTGCACAGCGGCATCGTCTACCCCTCGGAGCGCGATCCGACGCAGTTGATGGAGGGGTTGCAACGGTTGAAGCGCGCGGGAGTTGCCGATGGCTCCCGGCTGCGGATCCGATTCCGCGCCGCGGTGCATGACGCCCTGTTGCGCGATCTCGCGAACCGCTTCGACGTCGCGGACATGGTGGAAATCGAGCCACCCGTGGGATATCGCGATGCGTTGGTGGAAATGCTGCGTGCGGACGGCCTGCTGGTGCTGCAGGCATCGAACTGCAACGACCAGATCCCGGCGAAGATCTACGAATACCTTCGTGCCCGCCGGCCATTGCTGGTGCTTTCGGATCCGGTGGGCGATACGGTCCGGACGCTTCAGGCTACGGGCATCGCGCAAACGGCGCGCCTGGACGATGCTGAAGAAATCGCGGCGCTGTTCGCGGTATTCCTCTCCGAGGATTCCGCGCGCCGCGCGCTATTGCCAAGCGAATCCGCTGTGCTCGGTGCGTCGCGGGAGGGGCGCACGCGGGAATTGGCCGCCGCGTTGGACGAGGTGGTCGATCGGTGCGCGGCGATCGATCGATAGCGCCAGGGAAACGATCCGGGAGGCCTACGCGGCGTTTTCCGGGGTGGGCACTCCGGGAGCGGCCTGGGGCGCGGCGCTTGCGCGGGCTCGCTCCTTCAGCGCCTTGAGCCATGCCCAGCGAAACCGGGTCAGGTGGTAGAGGTCGCGGGAATTGTCGGTCCAGCGTTTGTGCCAATCCATGATCTTGCCGAAGAACTCCACCCGGCGTATCCGGCCTTCCGTCCAGATCTGCTGGAAGGCTTCCTCCCGCATCAGGGTCGATGGCGAATAGGCCTTGTTCACACGCTCGTCGTAGGCGGTCTTCAACACGACCAGCGTGTCGGCATTCTCGATGCAGAGGTCGAATGCGACTGTCTGCTCGTTGAAGCAGTATCGGTAAATCCGGCCGCGCCCGGCGGCGCAAAAGTTCTCCAGCATGGCGCGGTAGAACTTTCCCTGCGGGTTGTCGGGGTGGATCGCCGTACCGCCGCCGGCCTTCCAGCCGCCGCTTTCCAACACGCCATATTCCGCAATCGCCGCGGCGATGTCGGCAGGGTCCTTCAATACGTCCAGACGGGTCGTGATCGACTCTTCCACGAGTTTGCGCCGCTGTTTGCGCGCGTTCTGGCGGAGGTTCTTGCCGCGTGATTCCCAGTAGGAGTCGTACGTTCCCGCGATCTCGACCCAGGCGGTCTGGATGTAGGGGGAGGAGACCGATGTCGCGTTCGATGCCGGCATCGGGTGCACGTGGGCATCGAGCTGGGTGATACCGATCGCAAGCCAGGTTGCCGGCAATGCAGCCCCAAGGCTTGTCACGGCGCCTGCCAGCGGGATTTCCGGCGCCAGGACGATCGGGCCGACCGGGAGCTGCGAGGGCTGAAAGGTATTCCAGCGGCCGAATCCCGCGGGTTCGAGAATCGTGAACCCGACCACCTGGTCGCCCGCAACGGCGCAAGCCAGCTTTTCCTTGCCGGTGCCGAAGTTCGCCAGCAGGGGGCGTATGAAACCGGATTCGAGAAACGGCGATGCGGGAACCGCGGTCGCCAGCCGATCCCATTCGTTGGTATGCCGATCGAAATCCGCGATTGGACGGAGTTCCCAGCGGATAGGCAGATTTTTTTCCATGAATGAAGAATAATAGCCGACCGATATTTTCCGCGGATGAATTCCATGCAATCGACCGCCTTGTTGCACGAATTGCTGTCCCGTTCGGCAACGACCGCGCCCGACGCCCCCGCCCTGACCTATCAGGATCAAACGCTGCGTTACGGCGAACTGGCCGCGGCGGCGGAGCGGTTCGCGGACGGCTTGCTGCGCCTGGGTGTGGCGCGCGGCGAGCGGGTCGGCATCTACCTGGAGAAGCGCCACGAATTCGTCGTGGCCGCCTTCGGCGCCCTGGCCGCCGGCGCGGTGTTCGTGCCGATCAATCCGATCCTCAAGGCCGAGCAGGTCGCCTACATCCTGCGCGATTGCAACGTGCGCGTGCTGGTGAGCTCCGCGCCGCGTCTGGGCGGCCTCGCGCCCGCGCTGCAGGCGTGCCACGATCTGCGTCATGCCGTGGTCATCGATGGCGACGCCGATACCGCGGCCGATGCCCCGGGGCTTGCGGCGGTGTCCTGGGCAGCGATGCAGGCGGGCGGTTCCCTGCGGGGCCATCGCGTCATCGACGAGGATCTGGCCGCGATCCTCTATACCTCGGGCAGCACCGGACGCCCCAAGGGTGTGATGCTCTCGCACCGGAACATGACCACGGGTGCCAAAAGCGTCGCGCAATACCTGGAGAACCGCGCGTCCGATACGCTGCTTGCGGCGCTGCCGCTGTCCTTCGATGCCGGCTTCAGCCAGCTCACCACGGCCTTCCATGCCGGGGCGCGGGTGGTGCTGATCAACTACCTGCTGCCCAAGGACGTGCTCAATGCCGTGGTGCGCGAGCGGGTGACCGGCCTGACCGCGGTGCCGCCGTTGTGGATCCAGTTGGCGCAATTGCGCTGGCCGGAGGGCGTGGGCGAACACCTGCGCTACATCGCCAATACCGGCGGGCGCATGCCCCTGGAAACGCTCAAGGCGCTGCGCGCGGCGCTGCCGGGCAGCAAACCCTATCTGATGTACGGGCTGACCGAGGCGTTTCGCGCCACCTTCCTGCCTCCCGAGGAGGCCGATCGCCGGCCGGACTCCATCGGCAAGGCGATCCCGAACGCCGAGGTGCTGGTGCTGCGCGAGGACGGCAGCGTGTGCGCCGACAACGAACCGGGGGAACTGGTGCAGCGCGGGGCGCTGGTCGGCATGGGGTACTGGAACGATCCGGACAAGACGGCGGAGCGCTACCGGCCGCTGCCGGGGCGGGAGGCGGGTTTCGTGCGGCCCGAGATCGCGGTGTTCTCGGGCGATACGGTGCGGCGCGATGAAGAGGGCTATTTGTACTTCATCGGTCGGCGCGACGAGATGATCAAGACCTCGGGGTATCGTGTGAGCCCGACCGAGGTCGAGGAGGGCGCGTATGCCACCGAACTCGTCGGCGAGTGTGCGGCATTGGGCGTGGAGCACCCGGTGCTCGGCCAGGCGATCGTGCTGATCGCGACGCCGCGGGACGGCGGCGCGCTCGACGAAGCCACCTTGCTGGCGGCCTGCAAGGCGCGATTTCCCGCCTACATGGTGCCGGCCCGAATCGTCGTTCAGACAGGACCGCTGCCGCGCAATCCCAACGGCAAGATCGACCGCCGGCGGTTGGCGGAGGACTGCAAACCCCCTCTCCCGCGTGCGGGAGAGGGCGGGGGTGGGGGAGAGGAAAAATGACATCCACGCAACATGACGCCGCACTCCTGCCCTGCTTCCCGGGGGGCGAAGGAAGTTTCCCGGTCGTCGACGACGAACTGCAGATCGGCGGCATGCCGCTCACCGTGCTGGCGGCACGGGTGGGCCGTACACCCTTCTACGCCTACGATCGCCGCCTGCTTGCCGCGCGGGTGCGTGCCCTGCGTGCCGCCCTGCCGCGGGACGTCTCGCTGCATTACGCGATGAAGGCCAACCCGATGCCGGCCCTGGTCGGGTTCATGGCGGCGCGCGTCGACGGCATCGACGTCGCATCCGGCGGAGAACTGCGCATCGCCCTCGATGCCGGGATGGACCCGGCGCACATCAGTTTCGCGGGGCCGGGCAAGACGCGCGGCGAACTGGAGCAGGCGGTGGCGGCGGGGGTCCTGCTCAACGTCGAGAGCTTCCGCGAGATCCATGCGCTGCGCGGGATCGCCGAGCGCATCGGCAGGCCGGCGCGCGTCGCGGTGCGGGTGAATCCCGATTTCGAGCTCAAGTCGTCGGGCATGAA
>JAJYBQ010000065.1 GCA_021778935.1 Pseudomonadota bacterium
TTGCGTTCGGTCGCGGCGAGTGGTTCGGCGTCGGCCTGGGTGCGAGCGTCGAAAAGCTCAACTACCTTCCCGAAGCCCACACCGACTTCATCCTGGCGGTCATCGGCGAGGAACTCGGGCTGATGGGCGTGCTCGCGGTGATCGTCGCGTTCTACTGGATCGTCAAACGCGCCTTCGAAATCGGCCGGCAGGCGGTCGCGGTCGAGCGGACCTACGCCGGCCTCGTCGCGCAGGGAGTCGGCATCTGGATCGGGCTGCAGGCCTTCATCAACATGGGCGTTGCGACCGGCCTGCTGCCGACCAAGGGCCTGACGCTGCCGCTGATGAGCTACGGCGGGTCGGCGATGATGAGTTCGATGATCGCGTTGGCGATCCTGCTGCGCGTCGACCACGAAAATCGCGTGCTGATGCACGGCGGGAGGGTGCGCGGATGAGTGTCGTCGCTCCGTCGCCCGCATTGTCCCGGACCCCGGCGCTGCTGATCGCCGCGGCGGGCACCGGCGGTCACGTCATGCCCGGCCTGGCGGTGGCGGACGCCTTGCGCGCCCGCGGCTGGAGCACGGCGTGGCTTGGCACGCAGGCCGGAATGGAGCGGACGCTGGTCGAGCGCGCCGGGCTGCCGTTCCATGCCATCGCGTTTTCGAGCGTGCGCGGCAAGGGCCTGAGGACCTGGTTGCTGGGTCCCCTGCGCTTGGCGAAGGCGGTGCGCGACAGTGTGCGGATCCTGCGGCGGACGGCGCCCCAGGTGGTGTTCACGACGGGAGGCTACATCGCCGTCCCCGCCGGGCTGGCGGCAGCGTGGACGCGTCGTCCGCTGGTGTTTCTCAATGCCGACGCCGCGCCCCAGCTCTCCCTGCGCATCCTCCTGCGTTTCGTGCGCGTGGTGCTCTGCGGGTTCGACGGCGCCGCGGCGCGCCTGGCGGGTGCCAAGGCGCGGGTGAGCGGCACGCCGGTGCGCGCGGAAATCGCGGCCGTCCCGGATCCCGCAACCCGGTTCGCGGCCGGGCCGCGGTCGACGGAGCCGCTCACGCTGCTGGTCATGGGCGGCAGCCTGGGGGCGCGCGTGTTCAACGAAACCGTGCCGCGCGCGCTGGCCCGGCTCGCCCCGGACCGTCGTCCGCGCGTCTGGCACCAGTGCGGCGCCGGCAATGAGGCGGCGGCGCGCGCCGCGTATGCGGCCGCCGGCGTCGACGCGGAGGTATGGCCGTTTCTCGACGATGTGGCCGCCCGCTACGCCCGGGCCGACGTGGTCCTGTGCCGCGCGGGCGCCGTCACCGTGTCCGAACTATGCGCCGCGGGGGTGGCATCCGTGCTGGTGCCGTTCGTTGCGTCCACCACCGCGCACCAGCGCGACAACGCCGAATTTCTTGCCGCGCACGGCGCGGCGATCCACCTGCCGCAGGCGGGATTCGATGCGCAGGCCCTGGCGCGGTTGTTGGGCGGCTTGCAGCGCCACGAACTCGAACGCATGGCGCGGTGCGCGCGTGCGCTCGGCCGGCCCGATGCCACGAAGACGGTCGCCGATGAAATCGAATCGCTTGCCGTAACGCCTTCTTCCGTCCGAAAACCATGAAACACGTCATCCATCACATTCATTTCGTCGGCGTCGGCGGTTCCGGCATGAGCGGCATCGCGGAAGTGCTCCGCAACCTCGGGTACACCGTGAGCGGGTCCGACGCCAACCCCGGTGCGGTGACGCGGCGCCTCGAGTCGCTCGGCGTGCGGATCTGCACCGGCCATGCCGCGGAAAACATCGCCGGTGCCGACGTGGTGGTCATCTCGTCGGCGATCCGCAATGACAATCCCGAGGTTGCCGCCGCGCGCGCGCATCGCATTCCGGTGGTGCCGCGCGCGGAGATGCTGGCGGAACTGATGCGCCTGAAGCAGGGCATCGCGATCGCCGGGACCCATGGCAAGACCACCACCACGAGCCTGGTGGCCAGCGTGCTCGCGGCGGGCGGCCTGGACCCGACCTTCGTGATCGGCGGCCGGCTCAATTCCGCGGGCGCCAACGCGCGCCTGGGTTCCGGCGAGTACATCGTCGTCGAGGCCGACGAGTCCGATGCGAGTTTCCTGCACCTCTCGCCGGTGATCTCCGTCGTGACCAACATCGACAACGATCACATGGAAACCTATGGCCACGACATGACCCGCCTGCGCCAGGCGTTCCTGGAGTTCCTGGCCCGCCTGCCGTTTTATGGACGAGCGGTGCTGTGCCTGGACGATCCCCGCGTGCGCGAGATCCTGCCGCTGGTTTCCAAGCCCGTCGTGGGGTATGGGATGGCAGAAGACGCGCAGGTCCGGGCACTCGACGTTCGTGCCGACGGCGTCGGGATGCGCTTCACGGTGCGGCGGGACCAGGGGGACGATCTCGCTGTGCGTCTGAACCTTCCCGGCGAACACAATGTGCGAAACGCGCTGGCGGCAATCGCCGTCGCGCAGGAACTCGGCGTCGCCGACCAACACATCCTGGAAGCGCTCGATACGTTCAAGGGCGTGGGCCGCCGGTTCGCGCATCTGGGCGAGATCGCGATCGCCGGGGGACGCTTCACGCTGATCGACGACTACGGGCACCACCCCGTCGAAATGGCGGCAACGTTGCGGGCGGCGCGCGGCGCGTTCCCGGACCGGCGCATCGTGCTCGTCTTCCAGCCGCATCGCTACACGCGCACGCGTGACTGCTTCGAGGACTTCGTTGCCGTGCTGTCGCAGGCCGACGCGCTGGTGCTCACCGAGGTGTATCCGGCCGGCGAGGCGCCGCTGGTCGCCGCCGACGGCCGCAGCCTGGCCCGCGCCTTGCGACTGGGCGGCCGCATCGAGCCGATCTTCGTCGAGGACGTCGAGGCGCTGCCGCAGGCGATCCGGGACGCGGCGCGGCCCGGCGATGTGGTGATCACGATGGGCGCCGGATCGATCGGCGCCGTGGCGCAGAAGCTGGGGAGCGGCGCATGACCATGGCGACCACGGGATCCACGGCGGCGCACGGACACCCGGCGCCGCGCGCGTTCGGCCGCGTCGGCGTGCTGTACGGCGGCCGCTCGTCCGAGCGGGATGTATCGATCCGTTCGGGCACCGCCGTGCTGCGGGCGCTGCGCGAGGCCGGTGTCGACGCGCACGAATTCGATCCCGCGATGCACACGCTCGCGGAACTCGAGGCGGCGCGGTTCGATCGCGTGTTCTGCATCCTCCACGGCCGGTACGGCGAGGATGGCGCGATCCAGGGCGTGCTCGAAACCTTGCGGGTGCCGTATACGGGCAGCGGCATCCGCGCGTCGGCGGTGGCGATGGACAAGCCGACGACGAAGGAGATCTGGACCGTGGCCGGACTGCCTACCCCGGCCTGGCTGCAGGTCGCACGCGACGACGACGTCGGCGCGGCATTCGCGCGCTGCGGCGCGGCGGAGTTCGCTCCGGGCCTGGTGGTCAAGCCCGCCCGGGAGGGATCGAGCTTCGGCACCGGCAAGGTGGACGCGGGCGATCGCCCGGCATTCGAGGCGGCGTTGCGCGAGGCCTGGAAATACGATGCGCTGGCGCTGGTCGAGGAGCGGATCGTCGGCCGCGAACTGACCTGTGCCGTGCTCGGCGAGGGTGCTCACGCGCAGGCGCTGCCGCTGGTGGAGATCTGCGCACCCGACGCGAATTACGACTATCACAACAAGTATTTCGGCGACCGGACCGAGTACCGCTGCCCGGCGCCGCTCGATCCGGTGTCGACGCAGCAGATCCAGGCCTTGTGCGTGCGCGCGTATCGTGCGCTCGGCGCGCGCGGCTGGGGCCGCATCGATGTGATGCTGCGCGAGGAAGCCGACGGAACGAAGCCTTATCTCCTCGAACTCAACACCGCGCCGGGAATGACCGACCACTCGCTCGTCCCGATGGCGGCCCGCGCTGCGGGGATCGGGTTTGCGGACCTCGTTCTTCGCATCCTCGCCGGTGCCCGGCTGGAGCTGGGGGCATGATTGCGATGACCATGCCCTCGTTTTCTCCCCCTTCCCGCTCGGCGCGAGGGAATGCGGGAGCGTGGGTCTCCTCGGCGCGGCGGGGCGGGGAGGACGATGGGGTGCCGGCAGCGGCGCTGCTCGCCCGCGTTTTCTTCCTCCTTGCCTTGCTGATCTTCCTGGGCGGCGCCGTGGTCTGGGCGGTACGTCGGCCGGTCTTCGACCTTCGCCGCATCACGATTGCAGGCACCCTTCAGCACGTCAATCGCGCGGAGATCCGTACCGCCCTTGCGGGGCGCCTGGCCGGCAACTTTTTCGCGCTGCCCCTGCGCGACGCGCGCGATGCTTTCCAGACGATTCCCTGGGTCGCCGACGCATCCGTGCGCCGGGTCTGGCCGGATAGCCTGCTCGTGCGCTTGACCGAGCGTCGCGCCGTGGGGATCTGGAGCGACGGCCGTCTGGTTTCGGACACCGGGGTTCTGTTCGACGGCAATCCCGCGGAGGCCGACCTCGACGGGCCGCAGATCGCGTTTTCCGGGCCGGCGCAGCTTGCGCCGCAAGCCGTTGCGCGGATCGTGCCGTTCGCCCGGGCGTGCCATGCCCTGGGGACGACGCTCGCCGGAATCGCGGTATCGGACCGCGAATCCTGGAGTCTGTATACGGCCCGCGGCCAGGTTTTCGACCTCGGGCGGGACGATCCTCCGGGTGCGGTCCAGCGCCGCCTCGATCGGCTCGTCCGAAGCGATCCCGTCGTGGTCGCGCGCCTTGGCGGTGCGCCCGCGCATGTGGATGCGCGATACGACAATGGTTTCGCCGCGAGCGGACCGATTGCCGCGGCAGCCTCGGCGGATGGCGCGTCGGACCGCAGTGACGCGGGGGACGGATCCACCGCCGACAACCCGGCGAGCCAGCAACCATGAGCAACGAAATGAAGGCCCGGATTGCCGATCCGGAACATGGCGGACGGATCCGCTACCGACAACCGGGTGGCAAGGCAACCATGAGCAACGAAAGCAAGGATCTGATCGTCGGTCTGGACATCGGCACCTCGAAGGTGGCGGTCGCGGTGGCGGAAGTGCTGCCCGGCGGCGGCTTCCAGGTGATGGGCCTGGGACAGTCGCAGTCCGAGGGCCTGCGGCGCGGTGTGATCGTGAACATCGAAGCCACCGTGCAATCGATCCGGCGGGCGCTCGAGGAGGCGGAGCTGATGGCAGCTTGCCGCGTCGTTCAGGTCACGGCCGGCATCACCGGCGAGCATATCCGGAGCGTCAACTCGAGCGGCATGGTCGCGATCAAGGACCGCGAAGTGACCGACAGCGATGTCGATCGCGCACTCGAGACGGCACGTGCGGTGCAGATCGCGGCCGACCACCAGGTGCTGCATGTGTTGACGCAGGGGTACACGGTCGACGGCCAGGAAGACATTCGCGATCCGATCGGAATGAGCGGCGTTCGCCTCGAAGTGCGCGTGCATATCGTCACGGGCGCGGAAAGCGCCGCCCAGAATGTCGTCAAGTGCGTGCGGCGCTGTGGGCTGGAAGTGCAGGAACTCATGCTGCAGCCGTTGGCGTCGTCGTTGTCGGTGCTGACCAACGACGAACGGGAACTGGGCGTCGCACTGCTCGACATCGGCGCGGGGACCACCGACATCACGGTGTTCACCGGTGGCTCGATCCGCCATACGGAAGTCATTCCGATCGCGGGCGACCAGATCACCAACGACATCGCGATGGCCCTGCGCACGCCGATTTCGGCGGCCGAGGAGATCAAGCTGCGTTACGGAATGGCCAAGGAGGCGCTGGCCGATGCCAGCGACCGGATCGAGATCATGGGAATCGGCGACCGAGACCCCCGCATGCTGTCGCGCCAGGCGCTGTCGGCGGTCATCGAGCCGCGTGTCGAGGAGCTGTTCACCTTGGCGCAGCGGGCGCTGCGTACTTCGGGGCATGAGGATGCGATCGCCGCCGGGATCGTGCTGACCGGTGGCACGGCATTGCTGCCCGGCATCGCCGAACTGGCGGAGGACGTGTTTCTGCGCCCGGCGCGAACGGGGTGGCCGCTCTATGGCGGGCCGCTCGCGGACATCGTGCGCAGCCCGCGCAACGCCACCGTGATGGGCCTGCTCCACGAGGCCTACGCGCAGCAGCAGCGAGGGCAACGGTTTGAAGTGCCGCGGGGAACATTCCAGGGAATGTTCAAGCGGGTCAAAACGTGGATTGTCGGGAACTTTTGAAAAAGGGGAGAGGCCATGGCATTTGAAATTCTTGAGACCGAGACCGCCGGAACCGTGATCAAGGTGATCGGGGTTGGCGGTGCCGGCGGCAACGCCGTCGAACACATGATCCAGCGGGGCGTGCAGGGGGTGGACTTCATCTGCGCCAACACCGATCACCAGGCTCTGTCGCGGTCGAGCGCGAAGAACGTGATCCAGCTCGGCAAGACCGGCCTGGGTGCGGGCAGCCGCCCGGAGATGGGGCGCGCTGCGGCCGAGGAGGCCCGCGATCGCATCGTCGACGCGCTCCGCGGCGCGCACATGGTGTTCATCACCGCCGGGATGGGGGGAGGCACCGGCACCGGTGCTGCGCCCGTGGTTGCCGAAGTGGCGAAGGAATTGGGCATCCTCACCGTTGCGGTGGTTTCGAAGCCGTTCGAGTTCGAGGGGCCGAAGCGCGCCAAGGTGGCGGATGCCGGTCTCGGCGATCTGCAGGACAATGTCCACTCGATGATCGTCATCCTCAACAGCAAGCTCGAGGAGGTAATGGGCGAGGATGCGGAAATGGCCGACTGCTTCCGCACCGCCGACGATGTTCTGCATAACGCCTGTGCCGGCATCGCCGAGATCATCAACACGCCGGGTCTGGTCAACGTCGACTTCGAGGACGTCAAGACGGTGATGAGCGAACACGGCAAGGCGATGATGGGGACGGCCACGGCATCGGGCACCGATCGCGCCCGCGTTGCCGCCGAGCAGGCCGTTGCCTGTCCGCTGCTCGAAGGGGTGGACCTGTCCGGCGCGCGCGGCGTGCTCGTCAACATTACCGCCAGCGGCTCGCTGAAGATGAAGGAAACGAGTGTGGTGATGAACACCATCCGCGCATTCGCCGCCGAGGACGCCACGGTGATCTTCGGCGCGGTGCGCGACGACAGCATGGGCGACAGCCTGCGCGTCACGGTGGTGGCCACCGGCTTGGGCCGTGCCGTGTCGGTGGCGCGCAAGCCGTCGCTGACCGTGCTGGCGCGCACCGGCACGGACAACGCGCCGTTGACGGCGCCAACGCCGATGGGCGCCGCGTCGGCGCCTGCGTCCGCGGCCACCAATTATGGCCAGTACGAGATCCCGGCGGTGTTCCGTACGCGCGGCACGGGGGGGCAGTCGACTGCCGCCGCGGATGATGCCGGCGGAGCGGAGATGCGGTTCGAGATTCCGGCGTTCCTGCGCAAGCAGGCGGACTGACTCCGACCCCGTTTCCCCTTGCTCCGGACCTCTCCCCCGGGCGAGGGGAGCGGGGTTGGGCACCCTGCGCGCCTGCCCCTTCCCCAGTCTTTGTTCCGTTCCTGTGAGAAACGATGGAAACCCTCAAAACCAGTAGCGACGTGCTTTTCCTCTTGCTGGGCGCCATTTTGGTGCTCGCGATGCATGCCGGATTCGCGTTCCTGGAGTTGGGCACCGTCCGCAAGAAGAATCAGGTCAACGCGCTGGTCAAGATCCTCGCGGACTTTTCGGTGTCGACGATCGCGTACTTCTTCATCGGCTATACGATCGCCTATGGCGTGAACTTCTTTTCGGGCGCTGCCGCGCTTGCGCAGAAAAGCGGTTATGAACTGACGCGCTTCTTTTTTCTTCTCACGTTCGCGGCCGCGATCCCTGCGATCATCTCCGGCGGTATTGCGGAGCGCGCCAAGTTCCGCCCGCAGCTGGCAGCGACGTTCGTGCTGACCGGCTTCGTCTATCCGTTCTTCGAAGGAATTTCGTGGAACGGCGCCTATGGCATCCAGGCATGGCTGCATGCGACATTCGGCGCGGAATTCCACGATTTTGCCGGTTCGGTGGTCGTCCATGCGATGGGCGGCTGGATCGCGCTGCCGGCGGTGCTGCTGCTCGGCGCCCGGCACGGTCGCTATTCGCGGGACGGCGCCGTCGCCGCCCATCCGCCGTCATCGATTCCGTTCCTGGCGTTGGGGGCATGGATCCTCACCGTGGGGTGGTTCGGGTTCAACGTGATGAGCGCGCAGACGCTCGGCAAGATTTCCGGCCTCGTCGCGGTCAATTCATTGATGGCCATGGTCGGCGGCACGCTGGCCGCGCTGATCCTGGGGAAGAACGACCCTGGTTTCGTCCATAACGGGCCGCTGGCGGGACTGGTCGCGGTCTGCGCCGGTTCCGACTTGATGCATCCGATCGGTGCGCTGGTGGTCGGCGTGGTTGCGGCGGGGATTTTCGTGGGCATGTTCACGCTCACGCAGAATCGCTGGAAGATCGACGATGTGCTGGGGGTGTGGCCGTTGCATGGCCTTTGCGGTGCCTGGGGCGGCATCGCGGCAGGAATCTTCGGCGCCAAGGCCCTGGGCGGCCTGGGTGGCGTGTCGTTCCTGTCTCAGTTGATCATGACCTGCGCCGGCATCGCTGTTGCCCTCGTCGGCGGCGCGCTGGTGTATGGCGCGCTGAAGGCGGTGGTCGGCCTGCGCCTCGATCGCGAAGAGGAGTTCAACGGCGCGGATCTTTCGATCCACCACATCACGGCTACGCCGGAACGCGATCCGAACTGGTGATGTCGGTTTCGACCCAGGCGTCGACGATGCGGTTGAACCGCTCCGCTTCGTCGACGAACAGGGCGTGCCCCGCGTGTTCGAACACGGCGACGCGGCTGGCCGGACGGGCGCGTTGCAGGTGTTCGGCTTGTTCCCGCAGTCGAGGGGTAACCAGGTAGGCGAGCGGCCGGTCGAAGTCCTCCGCAATCCGGCGCCAGTGACTGCGGGGAATGGGGTAGGAAAGCAAGGCGATGCTGTCGGCGAGCGGCATGCGCAGCGCGTCGCGGACCAGGCCGTCGATTTCCGTTTCCGGCTGCGGGCGGTGGAACATCCCGCGCACGAATGCATCCACGGTGGGCCCGCGATGTTGGCGGAGATGTTGGAAAAAGCGTCCGCCGCCCCGCGGCGCGGGCGGCTCGCCGATCGAGTTGTCGACGAGCGCGAGCCCCCCGAGGCGGTCCGGCCCATGGCGGTAGACGTACTGCAACGTGTCCAGCACTCCCAGCGACCAGCCGACCAGCACCACGCGATCCTCTTCCGCGAGCAGGTCGGCGATGTCGTCGGCGCGCCGATCGGCGGTGTAGCCGCGGCGCGGAACTTCGGATCGGCCTTGGCCGCGCGGGTCGAATGCGATGGTCCGCCAGCGCGCGCCGAAGGCCGCCAGTTGCCGCGACCAGATGCTTGCCGGCATGCACCAGCCGGGAACCAGGACGATGGTGGGCGCGTTGGCGGCAGGACGTGCCGACGGGCGTCGCTCCAGGACGTGCAGGCGCACCCCGTCGGACGTACGGAAGAACCGGGAAATGGGCGCCGAGGCGGCTACTCCGGTTTGCGTTGCCGCCGCGCCGTCCGGTACGGTGAGGCCGGCTCCCGCCGCGGCGGCCGCAGCCAGCGCCTGCAGACATTCGCGCCGGTTCATGGCACCGTCACCGCCGCCATCCCGTTGACGGCGCCCTTTCGGATCTCCGGCCGGGAGCGAGGGAAAGCCGCGAGTGGGGAGATCATTGCGCCTTCCGCACTGCCAGAATCAGGCCCGACCCGCCTTCCTTGCGCCAGTTGTATCCGAACGGGAAGGGCAGCGCCGGGAGCGCGCCGGCACGGGTGTAGGCGTCCTCGAGATCCGGCTGGGTGTAGTTGTGGAACAGCTTGACGGGCTCCTGGTAGTGCCCGAAGAGCGTCACCGCGTAGCCCGCCTTGTGCAGCATCCGATACGGGATGCCGCTGTCATCCTGCACGCTCACGCGGGATCGGGACAGCAGTTCCGCCCGCCGCAAGCGGAAATGGGGTTCATGCAGCAGATACGACGCCGACTTGATCAG
>JAJYBQ010000066.1 GCA_021778935.1 Pseudomonadota bacterium
GTATGCCCACAGGCGTCGCAACCGTCGGCGTGCAGGCCGACGCCGGTCGGGGCCGGCCGCTTGCAGTGCGGGCAGAGCTTGCGCACCAGCCGCTGGGCCAGAACACCGAGCAGCGATGAGGCCAGCAGGAACGGTTCAATCCCCATGTCGATCAGCCGGGTCACCGCACTGGCGGCATCGTTGGTGTGCAGCGTTGCCAGCACGAGGTGGCCGGTGAGGGAAGCCTGGACGGCGATCTGCGCGGTTTCGAGATCGCGGATTTCCCCGATCATGATGACATCGGGGTCTTGCCGCAGGATCGCCCGGAGGGCACGTCCGAACCCCATGTCGATCTTGGCGTTGACCTGGGTCTGGCCAATGCCCTGGAGGTCATACTCAATCGGATCCTCGACCGTCATGATGTTGGTGGTCGTATGGTCGAGGCGCCGGATTGCGGCGTAGAGTGTCGTCGTCTTGCCCGAACCGGTCGGGCCGGTCACCAGCACGATGCCGTGCGGTTGGTGTACCAGATTGTCGAATATGGCGAGTGTCTGCGCTCCCATACCGAGATTCGTCAGATCGAGCCGTGACAGATCCTTTTCCAATAGGCGCAGCACCACGCGCTCGCCGTGGCCGGTGGGCAGCGTCGATACCCGCACGTCCAGCGCCCGCCCGCCCACCCGCAGCGAGATTCGGCCATCCTGCGGAACGCGTTTTTCCGCGATATCGAGCGCGGCCATGATCTTGATCCGGGAGACGAGCGCGGCGTGCAGTCCGCGCTTTGGACGGACGATGTCGCGCAGGGTTCCGTCGATCCGGAAGCGCACCAGCGAGAACTGTTCGAACGCTTCGATGTGGATGTCCGACGCGCCGTCGCGCGCGGCGTGCGTGAGCAGCGCGTTGATCATCCGGATGATCGGTGCGTCGTCCTCCGTTTCGAGCAGGTCTTCGACATCGGGCGCGTCCTGCATCATCCGCGCGATGTCGATCTCGCCTTCGATGTCGCCGACGACCTGTTGGGCGGAATCTTCCGATCGCGAGTAGGTTTGCGCGATGGCCTGGTTCAGCGCTTCCGCCTCCATCCAGGAGACGCGGATATGTCCCGGGAATGCCCGTTGCACCTCATGCAGGGCTTCCGGATCGGTGGCATCGCCGACCCATACTTCCGCCTCCCGCTCGCTGTTCGGCTTGAGCAGGATGGAGTGGTCGCGGGCGTAGGCGTAGGGGACGTATTGCTGTGCGCTGGCCATGGCACGCTATTTCGCATTGGGCAGAAAGGCGGCTCCCGGGATCTTCGAGGCCCATCCCGAGGGGACCGGCAGCGCAGGTCCGCCCGGTGCTCCTGGCGATCCCGGCGGCGGCAGCGGATCCACGGCCAGGGTGGGGATCACGGCACTGTGCGGTGGCGCGCTGTGCGCGATTTCGCCGCGGATGTAGTCGTAGCGGTCCAGTGCCACTGCGGAGCTCGCGGCATCGGTGCGCAGCACGGTCGGACGCAGGAACACCAAGGTCTGGGTCTTGATCCGCTCTCGCGAGTCGTAGCGGAACAGCGCCCCCAGGTAGGGGATGTCGCCGAGAACCGGCACTTTGTAGAGGTTCTCCGTAGCCTGGTCCTGAATCATCCCGCTGATGACGACGAAACTGCCGCTGTCGACGACGACGCTGGTTTCGAAGCTGCTCTTGTTCAGGGTCGGGTTGCCGCTCGCGGCCGTTGCCGCAACGACCGAAGAATCCTCGATGTAGATCGACATCCGCACGCGCCCGCCCGACGACACCTGCGGCTTCACCCGCAGCTGCAGGCCGACATCCTGGCGTTCATAGGTGTTGAATGGGAGCACGCCCGCGCCGGCCGTCGTGGTCCCCACGCCGGTGCTGGCGTAGGAACCGGTGAGCAACCCGATGTTTTGCCCGACGAGGAACTTGCCTTCCTCATTGTCGAGCGTCAGGATGTTCGGACGGGAGAGGATGTTGGCGTTGGCGATGGTTTCCAGGGCACTGGCGAGCGCGCCCATGTTGGTCACTTGCCCCACGCCCGGGATGTTCACCGTTCCCCGGACAATGCCGAGGTTCAGGCCCTGGCCCAGCGAAGTCAGGTTCTGTGCGCCCGCGACGATGTTCTGCCCGATGCCGCCGAAGTTCGTGCCGCCGATGACCGACGTCGAGGAGGAGTTCAGTCCGCTCAGGGACTGCCACTGGATTCCGAATTGTGCTGCGGTGTCGCCGCTCAGTTGCACCACCAGCGATTCGATCAGCACTTGGGCCGGCCGTTCGTCAAGCCGGTCGATGATCGCACGAATGTTGCGATACAGTGCTTCCGGCGCGGACACGATCAGCGAGTTGGTCGCCGGGTCAGCCTGGATCAGGCCGGCAAGCGCACTGTGCGGCCCCCCGGCGCCGCTGCCGCTGCTGCCGCCACCCCCACTGCCGCTTGCCCCGGTGCCGCCGGAGGGTGCGCTGCCGGACGACGAGCCCGTCAGAGAATTCGACCCAAGCGAAGAGGTGCCCATGCTGCTGCCGCTCCCGTTGCCCGAAAAGGATCCGCCGGGAGACAGTCCGGTGCCGGCGCTGGGTTTCTGTAGGAACGTCGGATCCGAGGAAAGGATCGCGCGTAGCAGGGGCGCAAGCTTTACTGCCTGGGCATTGCGCAGGTACACGACGTGAATGTTCCCCGGCGTCGCGTCAGGCATGTCGAAGCCGGCGACGAGCGCCCTGATTTGTTGCAGCCGCGCGGGGCTGGCGGTTCGCACGATCAGGCTGTTGGTGCGCGGGTCGGCTTTCACGAGCACATGCTGCCCGGGGTCGGCGGCAGGGCCGTTGTGCGACGCGGCGTTGAGGACCTTGTCGAGCAGCACCGCGAGGTCACTGGCGATGGCGTGTTGCAGGGGCAGCACGGTGATCTCGGCGCTCGCCGGCGTGTCGATCGCTTCGATGATCTGCGCCAGGCGCCGCAGGTTGGCGGCGTAGTCGGTGATGACCAGGGAGTTGTCCCCCGGGTACGCGGTGATCGTGTTGTTGGGCGCGATGATCGGCCGCAGCACGGGAACGAGATTGCTCGCCGATGCATATTGCAGCCGGAACACCTGGGTCACGACCTGATCGCCGGCCGGCGCGGCGGCGGCCGGTACCACCACCCGGCTACCTTGCAGCTTCGCATCGGCTTCCAGCACGACCCGCGCGATTCCGCCCGGTTCGGGCGATTCGACCAACGTGAAACCCTGCATCCGCAGCGCGGAGAGCAGTTCGTCGTAGGCCTGCTTGCGGGTCACGGGGTGCTCGGTGACGAGAGTCAGCGTTCCCTTGACCCGCGGATCGATGATGAACGTGCGTCCGGTAAACTGCCCGATCGCACGGATCACCGCCCCGATGTCCGCGTTCACGAAATCGAGCGTGACGCGAGCGGCCTCACCGCCTTTGCCGGCATGGGGCTGCGCCGCATCGCTGGGCACATTCACCGGAGGAGATTCCGCTGGCGGGGCGGCGAGCGCGAGCGGGGGCAACGCCCCCGCGATCAGGCAGATCGCCGCGCACAGCGTTCGTGGCGCGTTCGTAGTCATCATTGTCATATTGCAAGATCCAGGATGGCGCCGTCGCCGTCGCGGCGGCCCAGCAGGGAAACCAGGCCCGAGAGCTGCGCAGCCACCGTCGCGTTGGTGCCCGGCCGTATGCGTGCGGCCCCTCGAAAATGCAGATGTCCGCCGGCCGTGATTGTGCCACCGCCGCTCAGCAGCAGGGGGCCGGCGAGGGTTACCAAGCGCACCGGTGCGCCAGGGTACAGCCCATCGATCTGCAGGCGGTAGCGGCCGAACGGACGTACCGGTGTCAGGGTGCTCGATGCGCCATCCCAGGTGAGTCGGGTCTGTCCGCGCAGTTCTGCGGCAATGGCGCCGGATCGCCAGCGGACGGTATCCCAGTCGAGATCCAGGGTGCCTCCGGGGCGAATGGTGTTCCACGGCGCACCGATCCCGGTCAGCACCGAGGCGGGCAGTCGGATGTGGTCGGCGTCGATCGCCCCACCGAGTGCGTTGACCCGCACCGCAAGCGGCATGGCGAACAGGGACCGGTCGCGGAAAGTGATGTGCAGCGTGCCGGTCAGCAGGGCCCACGGATCGAGCCGCCAGAACACCGCGCCCGGAAGGCTCGTCCGAACCGAGGCCTCACCATCACCCGTTCCCAGGATGACCGATGCGCTGCCGTTCCAGGCGGTGCCGCGCGGTTGCCCGAGGGTGACCATCCCGCGGCTGGCGGCCTGCACGCCGGCTGCGATCCAGCTGGCGGGGGCCATCACCAAGACTACCGTGGTTGCGCCCGCGATCGCCGCCGCCGCGATCGCCGCGGTGCGCGTTGCCATGCCGGTGCGTCGGGGGGGGGGGATATCCGCACGATCACGGCTGCGGCAGTCGCAGCGTGCAGTCGACGTCGGCGTCCCCGGGCGTGGCCAAGGCCTTTGCGGTCACGGCGACCGTTCGCACCTTCAGCGCGCTCTGCGCGCGGGCGAGCCAGATCGTCCAGTTTGCATACGGTACATCGTGGAACTGGAACTGCAGCAGGTTGGCTCCAGTCTGCGCGCGACGCACCGGCCGCAGTCCCGCCGCAGCCAGGGATTGGTCCAGCGCGGCGCGGGCATCGGCGGCGGCGGGAATGGCGGCTGCCGGCAGTTCGCGCAAATGGCGGGCCTGGGCGACCAGGGCATCGACTTGCGCGGCGCGGGTCTGCAATTGCGGCAATTCCCGCCGCAGACGGCGGAGTCCGTCCATCGCGGGCTGGACGAACACAAGATACCCGGCGATCAAGGTGAGGCCGATTCCTCCCGCCGCCAGGGTGCGGCGTTCGCCGGCGTTGCGTTCGGCCCAGAATCGTGCGGCGGCTTGCCCGCTGGCGCCCATGGCGCGCCAGGCGCTCATGCGCCACTCCCGGAAAGCGTTCCGCGCGGCGCAATCCGGAGGGTGTCGCCGGACTCGAAGCGCAGCGCCAGGCCTTGGGCGCCGGCGCGCGCCTCCAGTGCGTTGCGCAGCGTCGCACTCAGGGCGCCGGCGCGGAAGTGGACGGTATAGGCGTGGTGGGAGTACGCAATCGACGACACGATGCCCACCGGCGCCTCGGCCAGCAATTGCGCCGCCTGGGCGTCGAGCGCCGGAAAGTCGTCCGGAGACGGGATCCCGGCGCGGGCGCTCAGGCTCGTAACGTCGCGGCGGGCCTGCAGGACTTCGTCGATCACGGTCGTTTCCTGCGGGAAGCCATCCCGGAATGCATGGCGGATCGATTGGCGCAGGTCCCGCACCTGGGCGTCGAGTTTGAGCCATGTCGCGTTGAGGCCGATGATGGCGATGACCGCGCAGCCTGCCGCCCAGGCGGCCGGTGCCTGCCACGCGCCGCCGCGTAGCAACCGGTCCGCCCAGCGGCCGGCGATGCCGCCACCGACCGCATACGAACCTTGCAGCAGGTTCACGGCTTCCGCCGGGTTCTGTGCGTCGACACCGATGCCGCACGCCTCGATCGCAATGCCGAGTTCCGGCGCGCGTGCGCGCAGGGTATCAGGAACCGCACCGTAGGCGCGCAGGCGCGTGAATGGTCGGCGCCGTTGCAACAGCGCGAGCGTCGGTGCGCCGGTTTCGTCGAGGGCCAACGAGATGCCCTGGTCCCGGTCCGTGCGCAAGGTGCCGTGCAGGTCGCGCTGCGCGTCCCCGGGCGGGACACGCAGCGCCACGGCATCGTCCGCTGGCGGAGGAATCGTATAGATCGTGCTGTAGGCCGCGCGAACAGCAATCTGTGCTTGCGCGAACGCTTCCAGTGCCCGGGCGAGCGTCGCGCGATCGATGGCGCACACGGAAAGGGCGGTGTCCGAGAGCTGGAATGCGAAATGCAGATCGGTGGGATCGGCGAGCAGGCGGTCCTCCAGCAGGTTCGGCAGCGCCTGACGCAACTTGGCTTCCGCCAGTTTGGGCGCGGGAATCGTTGCCGCGAACACGTCACGGCTGTCGAACACCAGGTCGACGCGCCGGGATTTCGGCAGGTTCGCGATCGCGCCGCGTTCCCCCCGCGCCGAGCCATCGTCGCCGACTGCGAGCCACGAAACGGTGGTCGCCGGACCAAGGGTGCCGCGGGCACCCCCGGGCCAATCGCGGCGGGCGGGAAGAAAGACGTAGAGGCGTTGAGTCAGTTTCGTTGCCATAGGACGTTTATCGGTCCTTGCAGGGGAGGGCGGGCTACCAGGGCATCCAGGCTGGCTACGGCACGCCCCAGCCGTACCGTGCCGTGAACGATAAAGTATTGCGTGTTCGTCGAGACCCCCGCTCCGGAAAACGGCCCGCCGCGACCGTGCAGGCGGTTCAGCAGGTCCGCCACGCTGATGAAATACGCCTGGTCGCGTTCCGCGGCGATGGCGTTGGCATCGCCGATGTTGAGGCCGGGAATCATGGCCGCCATCATCTCGGGCGGAGCGGTGTTGAAGTTTACCGGGGTTCCCCCCTGGTCGAGCATGATGACGAACGGCGCGAGCGCCCGCGCTGCGGCGGGCGAGATGCCGGGAATGCCTTGGAGGTCGCCCGGGAATACCGGCGGCAGCGGGCGGTTTGCCGCCAGTGACGCGTTGCCGCTCGCAGCGCCGGGGACGGCAACCGGGGCGGTGCCGGCGTAGGCGGCGGCAACGTAGCGCGCGATCAAGGCCGCCGTGTCGCCGGGTGCGCCGAGCAGCGCCGCAAGCTTCGCCAGGACGGCAAGTTGCGTGGGATCGATTGCGCCGCTTGCCTGGACGAGGTTGCGCAGATTGAACCGCGCCTGTGCGTCCTCGATACGGCCGGCGATGGTGGCTTGCGCCGCCAGCGTCGAGGTTTCACCCAATTGGTCGAGGCGGGTCGGCGCGAGCGGCTGTGCCCACGGATCGCTCAAGGCATCGTAGGTCGGGTGTGTCTGTTGGCGCAGGATCGCCGCGGCCCAATCGAGCGCGCCCAGCAGCAGAAAACGGCTTTGTGCGGCAAGCTGCTGGTTCTCGATCGTCCGGATCAGCACGAACTGACGCCAGAACAGGCCGGTCACGATCATGGTCGCCAGCGCCATCACGAACAGTGCGAGGAGCAGGGCGGCACCGCGTTGCCGCATCATTGCGCACCGACCAGGAAGGCGCGGCGCAGGACGGTGCCATCTCGGCGGCGAAGCCGCACTTCGATGCCCGGCGCGACGGCCGTCGCGGCATCGACCGGTGCCACCCAGCCCGCATCGGCTTTCCATGCCCGGACCTCCATCGCGTCGATGCCGGGAAGAAGGGTTACGGCAGTCCAGTTGCTTGCGTCCACGGCGACGGTTACCGCCATGTTGCGTTGTGCGGGGCCGGAGTCCCGCTCCAGCCGGCCGTTGCGCACACGATAGACCAGCGGCTGCAGCACCGATGCCCCGGAACCGTCGGGCGAGGGAGCCAGCCGGACGATTTCCAGCGCCGGCTCGCCGTTGATCGAGAGCGCGCGGACCGGCTGGGCCGGCAATTCGAAGAGCGCGGCATTGACGGGAACCTGCGCGAGATCCGTTTCCATCTGCCCGAACGTCGCGACCACGGCGCGCGCGTCGTCGACTTCCGGCTCGATCCGGGCGCGGGTGGCGAGCAGCGTGGAGAGGCCCTGCCAGGCGATGACCGCGACCACCGCGAGAATGGCGATCGCCACCAGGAGTTCGAGCAGCGTGAAGCCGCGGAGACCCATGGCGTCCGGGCCGCGGTGGCATGCCCGGGGGGAGGGGGGGGGCGTGGCCATTTGCCGAAATTCCCTACCGGGCGGGGAGCAAGGCCATGAGGTCGGCGAATTCCCGTGCTCCATCGCTGCTGCGTACGGTCACCTCCACCCGATCGAAAAATGGATTCGGCGTGGGCCGGATGATCTGCTCGCAAGAAAAGGTGGCCCCGCCTTGTTCGCACGAGAATCCGGAAACGCCGATCCGGATCGCGCCGGCGCCCAGTTGCAGTTCGATCAGCCGGTTCTCGGCGGTCATCAGCGCGTACTGCTTCCAGCGGATGTCGCGGACGTTGTTGGTCAGCGCCATCGCGCTGCGCAGTGCCGCCGTCAGGGCCACGGCGAGGATGGTCAGAGCGACCAGCACCTCGAGCAGCGTGAATCCGGCGGCGGGGTTACGGGGCGACGGTCGCATGGCCCTTTGCATCGAAGTCCACCGTGACGGAGGCGCGATCGGTGGTGAGTTCCAGCCGCCAGGGCGCCTGAACCCATTCGCGCGCCACCGGCACGGACAGGGGCGGCGCGTCGGATCCGATCAAGGTGCGCGCCGCGCCGCTGGCCAGATCGACGATCTGGAGGCGCCTAAGCGGCGGCTTCCATGCCCGTTCACGCAACAGGTCGTCGCCGGAAAAGGTCTCGCGCCGGTCCCCCCACTGCGCCACGAACCGGTAGCCGCGCAAATCGGCCTCCCAGGTGATCCGCACATTCTGGAGACGCGCTTCGTCAGCGGCGACATCCATCAGCAGGCCGACGCGCTTTGCCTGTTCCGTCAGCGCCTGCCGGGGGTCCGGCCGCATGCTGATGGAAACTGCTCCGGCGATGATCGCGATCAAGGTGATCACCACGATCATTTCCAGCAACGTGAAGCCGCGCTGGGACATAAATCGCGAATCAGTGCGGAGCGTCGTCTTGCTTCGCTACCGTAGGGGCCGATCGCGCCGGCCGAGGGGGATGCGCGGAAGCGGTCGCCGACCCTCTTCGCAGCCGATTCTCCTGGATTTGCGTTGCGCGCAGCGCGGTTGCCGAAACAGCGATGGATTGCATTCCATGGGCGCGTATCTAAAGATTCCAGGAACCGATGTCTGCATCCGGACCCGTACCGCCCGGCACGCCGTCGCGCCCGTAGCTGAACACGTCGATGTCGCCGTGCACCCCCGGATTGAGGTACTGATAGTCGTTTCCCCAAGGATCCTTGCGCAGGACCGGGGGATCCAGATACCCCCCCTGTTTCCAGTTTTGCGGGACGGGATCGGCCACCGGCCTTTCCACTAGCGCACGCAGCCCCTGCTCCTGGGTGGGGTAGCGGCCATTGTCGAGGCGGTACAGCTTGAGGGCCTGCATGAGTTGCGCGATGTCCTGCTTGGCGGCGACGATGCGGGCATCGTCGGTGCGGCCCACGACGCGCGGAACGATCAGCGCCGCCAGAATGCCGAGAATGATCACGACGACCATGATTTCGATCAGCGTGAAGCCGCGCGCGCGCTGCGGGGCGCACACCGCACTGCTCCCCGGAAGAAGGGAGTCCCGCAAGCCAAGGGTTCGGGCAGTCGCTACCATATCGGGGATGATATCGCAGCACACCGTGCCGTTCCGAAATCTTTCCTTACGGATGCCGCCCCGATGACGACGACGCGCTCCACCCCCTTGCTCGTCCACGTGGCCGGCGCGGCGCTGGCCAGCGCGATCGCCGCGTACTGGGCGATGCGGGTCTTCACGCCGATGCCGGTGTTGCCGGCCGCCCCACCGTCTCCCCAGGTGCCGCCGCCGGATGCGGCGCTGGCAGGCCGGATGTTCGGGGCGCTCGGCGGCGGCACCGCGCTGTTGCCCGAGATCCGGGTGTCCGGGGTGTTTGCCGCGGGCCCGGACTCCTCGGCGGTGATCGCGGTAGGGGGGCGGCAGCCTCGCGCCGTGCTGCTGGGTCAGGAGGTCGTGCCCGGCGTGCGCCTGGTCGCCGTGCAGGCCGATCGCGTCGTCCTGGAGCGGGCGGGAGTGCGGGCGGAATTCGCCGTTCCCGCATTGGCGGCGGCGCAGCCCGGGGGCGCCTTGGCGCCGTTCCAGCGGCGGGATGGCGTCCTGACCGCCCCGGAGGAAGCGGTTGCCCCGACGTCGGCGCCGGAAGCGGCGCCCCAAGGGTTCCGCCAGTTCCGCCCCCGCGGGATGTGATTTGACAGAACGCCAAACCACCACGATAATTTGCGGTTCCCTAGGAGGGGTGCCCGAGTGGCTAAAGGGGGCAGACTGTAAATCTGCTGGCTTACGCCTACGTTGGTTCGAATCCAACCTCCTCCACCAGGTTCCC
>JAJYBQ010000067.1 GCA_021778935.1 Pseudomonadota bacterium
GCCATGGGCGGCTCGACCAACACGATCCTGCACCTGCTGGCCGCGGCGCAGGAGGCCGGGTTGGACTTCGATATGCGCGCGATCGATGCGATTTCGCGGCGCGTGCCCAATCTATGCAAGGTCGCACCGTCGAGCCATTATCACATGGAGGACGTCCACCGCGCCGGCGGCGTCATGGCGATTCTCGGGGAGCTGGCCCGTGCCGGCCTGCTGCACACGGGCGCCGCGACCGTCCATTCGCCGACGCTCGCCGACGCGCTGGCCCGGTACGATGTCACGGTGTCGCCGGACGAGGCAGTTCGCACCATGTACCGGGCGGGGCCGGCGGGTATCCCCACGCAGGAGGCGTTCAGCCAGGCTACCCGATGGGAAAGCCTCGATCTCGATCGCGAGGGCGGATGCATCCGTAGCGTGGCCCACGCTTACAACAAGGAGGGCGGATTGGCGGTCCTGCACGGCAACATCGCCGTCGACGGTTGTGTCGTCAAGACCGCGGGAGTCGACGAAGCCCTCTTCGTCTTCGAGGGATCTGCGCGCGTTTACGAGAGCCAGGACGCGGCGGTGAAGGGCGTCCTGGGCGACGAGGTGCGGACCGGCGATGTGGTCGTCATCCGCTACGAAGGCCCGCGCGGGGGCCCCGGAATGCAGGAAATGCTCTACCCGACCTCATATCTCAAGTCCAAAGGCTTGGGCAAGGCGTGCGCGTTGATCACCGACGGTCGGTTTTCCGGTGGGACGTCCGGATTGTCCGTCGGGCATGTGTCCCCCGAGGCGGCCGCGGGGGGCATCATCGGCCTGGTTCGCGACGGTGACCGCATCCGGATCGACATCCCGGCCCGTCGGATCGATGTGCTGGTCGACGAAGTCCAGTTGGCGCATCGCCGGGCGGAGCAGGATGTCCTGGGGTGGAAGCCGGCAAAGCCGCGCGCACGCCGCGTCTCCGCAGCATTGAAGGCCTACGCCCTGCTCGCGACCAGTGCTGACAAGGGTGCGGTGCGGGATCTCTCGCGGCTCGGCGGAGATTGACCGGGCAGTCGGACGAACCGTCGCGGCGCGGAACCCGTATGAAAACTCCCGAGTCCGTGCTGCGGGACGTCTTCGGCTACCCGTCCTTTCGTGGTCTGCAGAAGGACGCGATCGACCACCTGATGGGCGGCGGCGACGCGCTCGTGCTGATGCCGACCGGCGGCGGCAAGTCGCTGGTGTATCAGATCCCTGCGTTGGTGCGCGGCGGTCTGGGCGTGGTGGTATCGCCGCTCATCGCGCTGATGCAGGATCAGGTCGACGCGCTTGCCGAGCTGGGCGTACGCGCGGCATATTGGAATTCGACGTTGAGCGCGCGCGAGGCCCGCGAGGTCGAGCAGCGAATGCGCCGTGGCGACCTCGATCTCGTCTACGTGGCACCGGAGCGCTTGCTGAACGAGCGATTCCAGGGGCTGCTCGACGAGTGTGCGCTCGCGCTGTTCGCGATCGACGAGGCCCATTGCGTGTCGCAATGGGGCCATGACTTCCGGCCGGAGTATGGCCAGCTTGGCGTACTGCGCGACCGATTCCCCACAGTGCCGCGGGTCGCACTCACAGCCACCGCCGATGTACCGACGAGGTGCGAGATTGCGCAGCGGCTGCTGCGGGCGCCACGCGAATTCGTCGCCAGTTTCGACCGTCCGAACATTCGCTACCGGATCGTCGAAAAGCGCGAGGCGCGTTCGCAGTTGCTCGCGTTTCTCCGCGACGAACATGTGGGTGATGCGGGCATCGTGTACTGCCTTTCGCGCAAGACCGTCGACGAGGTGACGGCATGGCTTGCCGGCTGCGGCGTGCCGGCGCTGCCGTACCACGCCGGGCTTGATGCGGCGACGCGCGCGCGCAACCAGGCGCACTTCCTGCGCGAAGACGGGTGCGTGATGGTTGCCACAATCGCATTTGGCATGGGAATCGACAAACCGAACGTGCGGTTCGTCGCGCACCTCGACATGCCGCGGAGCATCGAGGGCTACTACCAGGAGACCGGGCGCGCAGGACGGGACGGTTTGCCGTCGGACGCCTGGATGAGCTACGGCCTTGCCGATGTGGTCCAGCAGCGCCGGCTCATCGAACTGTCCGAGGCCGATGATGTCCACAAGCGTCTGTCCGCCGCCAAACTCGATGCGATGCTCGGACTCGCCGAGGCCGTCGATTGTCGGCGCGTGCGTCTGCTCGCCTACTTCGATGAGGCTGCGGAGCCTTGCGGCAATTGCGACAATTGCCAGCAACCGCCGGTGCGGTGCGATGTGACAGAGGATGCGCGCAAGCTGATGTCGTGCATCTTCCGCTGCCGGCAGGCATCGGGATTCGGTTTTGCCGCCGGGCATGTGATCGATGTGCTGCGCGGCAAGCGCAGCGAGAAGGTCGGCCGGTTCGGCCATGAGGCGCTGTCGACGTTTGGCATCGGCGCCGATCGCTCGGAGGCGCAATGGCGCCTGTTGTTGCGTCAGTTGATTGCCTTGGATCTGGTGCGCGTCGATCACGACCGATTCAACGTGTTGGTGTTGACGGCGGCGGCGCGCGACGTGCTGCGGGGGGAGCGCCGCCTAGCGTTGCGCGCGCCGGATGCCCAGGCGCCCCGGCGCGCCGGCGCAGCCGCGGCAGCAGCCGCAGCCGCAGCCGCCGAGGAAACGGCGCAGGATCGCGCGTTGTTCGAGCGGTTGCGCGCGTGGCGTGCCCAGGCGGCGCGCCAGCACGCCGTCCCGGCGTATGTGGTGTTCCACGATCAGACATTGCGCGCGATCGCACAGGCGCGGCCCGACAGCATGGAAGCGCTGCGCGCGATTTCGGGCGTCGGGGCGCAGAAACTTGCGAACTATGGTGCCGACCTGCTCGCGCTGCTGAATTCCGCCCAGGAAGCCTGAGGCGCCCCGGCCGGCGCGATTGCCGTCCCGCCGGCGCGGCAATTTCCGCTGGACATGCGTATTGTTGTGATATATGCTATTGCAGCTTTCGTTAGAGTTTCGTTTCTCCTCCGGTTTGCTTTGACCCGTCGCCCATAGCGGCGGTGCGTCCTAGGTTCCCAAGGTTCACGTTTCTTGATCGTCAGCTCGCCGCGAGGCGTTCTCGCGACGGATTTTTCTCATCAATCATTCAAGGAACGAGAAAATGGCTAGTGGCATCGTAAAGTGGTTCAACGACGCGAAGGGCTTCGGATTCATCACGCCGGATGACGGCAGCAAGGATCTGTTTGCGCACTTCTCCGAGATCAAGGGCAACGGCTTCAAGTCGCTGAGCGAAGGCCAGCGCGTGCAGTTCGTCGTCAAGCAGGGCGCCAAGGGCCCGCAGGCGACCGAAATCCAAGCCGCCTGATATCCCATGCGGCGGGCGCGCGGCCTTGGCGCCGGGCGCCCGTCGTATCGCGGTTCCGGCGCCATGCCTTGCGTGGCGCCGCGGTTCTCCAAGGTTGCCGACCCGGGTCGAAGACCCGCATCGCCGCCAAGCATGAAGGCCCGGCGAGAGCCGGCATTTCGATTTTCGCATTGTTCGGGGGAAGGTCGCCATGGCGAGGGAAGAACACATCGAGATGAACGGCGTCGTCAACGAGGTGCTGCCGGATGCCCGTTTTCGCGTCACGCTGGACAATGGGCACCAGATCATCGCCTATTCCGCCGGCAAGATGCGCAAGCACCATATCCGCATTCTGGCGGGCGACAAGGTATCGCTGGAACTCTCGCCGTACGACCTGAGCAAAGGCCGCATCACCTTCCGCCACCTCGAGACCCGGGGAACCGCCGCGCCGCCGCGGCGCCGGTTCTGATTCCCCGATTCGCCGCTCGACCCCCCTCCCGTCTGATCTCTCTGCAGCGCGTGTCCCGCTTCGCGGGATCGTTGCCTGCTGCCTGCGTGCGGCCTACCCATTCCCTGCTTGCGTGATGCGCGAGTTAGGGGGCGCTCTCCGCAAAATTGATAGCTGTCAACGTGGGCCGATCTTCCGCGCCGCATAGTTGTTTTCCCGTGCTTCGGTATTGAAACCATGGTCTGTAACGAACCTTTTCGGGCGAACCCAACGGATTCGCGTGGTTTCTTGTGCCTTGGCGGCGTGGAACGCAAATGAGAAATGGGAGTTGGAGGTACATCGAATGGTTATCTTGGGAACGGTCAAATGGTTCGACCGGGGAATGGGGTACGGCTTCATTCTTTCGGATGTTGGCGGGGAGGGGCTTTTCGCGCACTACACCGCCATTCGCATGAACGGGTTTCGCGCGTTGACCGAAGGTCAACGGGTTTCGTTCGAAGTGAAGAACGGCGCCAACGGCAAGCATGCCATCAACATCACACCGCAGAGGCAGCCATGATTTCGACCCAATCGGAAGACGGCGGCACCCGTTCCGGCACCCCGCGGTTGCATGGCGTGATCGCCATGCGGGAACACGGCGCGGAATATGCCATTCCGCGCAACGGCTTGATCACGTCCGACCCGGGTTGCCCGGGTTGCAATCAGCGCGACCGCTGCGTCGGCGCGGGGAGTTCGCCGGAAGATCTGCCCCAGGTCGAGCGGATCATCGGCCATCGGCGGCGACTCTATCGCGGGGAAGTGCTGTTCCGCACCCGCGATCCCTGTGAATTCCTCTATGCGATCAAGGTGGGGTCCCTGAAGAGCGTCCAGATCTCGGAGGACGGCCGCGAGCAGGTGATCGGATTCCATATGGCGGGAGAAATCATCGGCTTCGACGCCATCGCCGCCAGGACGCATACGTGCAATGCGGTGGCCCTCGAAGACAGCAAGGTCTGCGCGATTTCGTTGAAGCGGGCGGGGGAGGGGGGCGCGGCGGCACACCTCGTTCAACGCAACCTGTCCCGGGCGATGAGCCAGGAGATCACGCGGGAACAGCGCATGATCGTGCTGCTCAGCTATTCCCTGGCGTTGTCGCGCGTCGCTTCGTTCCTGCTCGGCATGTCGAACAGCTTCGAGTCGCGGGGATACTCGCGGTCCGAATTTCTGCTGCGCATGAGCCGGGCCGAGATCGGCAGCTTCCTGGGAATGACGATCGAAACGGTGAGCCGCTCGCTCTCCGAACTGGCGCGGGAAGGGATCATCGAGACCGACCAGCGGCATCTGCGCATCCTCGACATGGATCGCCTGCGCAAGAAGACCCGGCGGATTGCGATGAGCTAGCGCGTTGCCGCACTGCGGCCGTCGGCGCGGCGCGACTGCCCGGGGAGTCGGGCGAGGAGGCGGGCATGAACGCGGTTCATGGAATCCAGGCAGTATTGCTGGGGGGCGTGACCACCCTCTTCTTGGCGCAGCGAACCATATCCTGGAAGACCGGCGAGCATAAGGAAGTGGTGTTCGAACGGTCCGCTGAAGACTGAGCCGTCATGGTCCACCTGTTGACGGGATTTCCCGACAACGTCGTCGCCGTCGCGGCGAGCGGCTACATCACGAGCGCCGATTACGACGGGGTTCTCGTCCCGGCGATCGATGGTGCGTCCCGGCGTCATCGAAAGATCCGCTTCTACTGTGAGCTTGACCCGACCGTGATCGACGTCCGGGCGGCATGGGACGATTTCAAACTGGGCGTGGAGCACCTCCTGCAGTGGGAGCGGATCGCCGCCGTCACCGACGCGTCGTGGATGCGCTCCGGCGCCAACATGTTCCGGCCCTTCATTCCCGGCAAGATGCGGGTGTTCGGCGCAGAACACGCCGATGAAGCGCGCAGGTGGATCGCCGAGGAAGCGTAGTCCGCGCCGGCCCCCGCTATCGCGGGGCGACCATGATGTCTAGCGTTCGGGAAAACGAAGTTCGTCTTCGAGAAGATCGATGACCTGCGCAACGCGCCCGTGGGCGGTGTGATGGAGCTTCCGGTGCAGATAGTCATCCGACGACAGCCACGCCGCGGCCTCGCGGATCTCCTCGATCGTGGCTCCCAGATCCTGCAGGGCCGTCACGAGCGATTCATCGATGGTGCCGAGCGTTTCGCGGATCTCGGCGGCGGACGCGAACGTGCGCTGCGGTCGAATCATGGACATCGCGCCTCCTTCTCCGCCGGACCCGGGCCACCGGTACATCCCACAGAGTCGGCCGTCCGCAGACGCGGCACCCGGCCGACCGTGGAATGCAGGCTACACGCTTCCCGAGCGGAGAAACCCCGGGTTCGCCCGCATTGTGGGCGAACCTTGACCGCCGACAATCGGGCGCGCCGCCGTCGGGAGCGGGCCGGCGTTCAGGTCGACGCCGGCTTCTGCGGAAGGGGAAAATACACGTAGCCGGGCTGGCGCACGCGCGCCTCCGCCCAGCGCGCCGCGTCCTCGGGGTCGGGGGCGTGGTCCCACCACATTGCGCGCCCTTCGAACTGCTTGCCTTCGAGCTCGGGGTTCTGCGTCTTCAGGTCGCGCAGAAACGTCGTCAGTTCGGATACGTAGCCGGCCATCTTCCCTCCTGTGCGCTGTGCCTTGTGCGGCGGCCTATCGTACCCGCATCCCGGGCTGCGCACCGGCATGCGGCTCCAGCAGGAAGAGTCCGGGATGCTCCTTCTGGTCCTCGTGACTGGCCGCCAGCACCATCGCTTCACTGACGCCGAACTTCATCTTGCGCGGCGCCAGATTGGCGACGACCACGGTCAGTTTGCCGATCAGTTGCTCGGGCTGGTAGGCCGACTTGATGCCGGCAAACACATTGCGGGGCCGCTCTTCACCGACGTCCACCGTCAGGCGCAGCAGCTTCTCCGCGCCCTCGACCGGTTCGGCGTTGACGATGCGCGCGATGCGCAGCTCGATCTTGCCGAAATCGTCGATCGAGATGGGCGCCGGGGCGGCAGGTTGCGGCGCGGCAGTGCCGTTGGCGGGCGCCTGGGCCGGTGTGGTTTCGGAAGAGGACACCTTCGTTTCCTTCGTGGGGGTTGCGGTGGTCGGGGCTGCGCCGGCGCCGCCCGCAAGCGCGGGAAGCACGAACAGCGCATCGATCTGCTTTTCCTCCACCCGCGCCATCAGGTGCCGGTAGGGGTTGATTCGTTCGAGCGGCGGCAGGACCGATTCCCAGCGCATCGAACCGCAGCCGAGGAAGGCTTCGGCTTCTTCCGCCAGCCGCGGCAGCACCGGCTTGAGCCACAGCGTCAGGTACTGGAAGCCGCGCAGGGTGACGGAGCAGATTTCCTGCAACCGCAGCGCGTCGTCGTCGCCGGCGCTTCCCTGGCCCAGCTTCTTCGCCAGCTCCCAGGGTTTCGCGGCATCGAAGTAGGCGTTGACCTCGTCGGCATAGGCCATGGCGAGGCGGATCGCCTTGCCGAACTCGCGGTCCTCGTACGCCTGCGCGATCTCCTGGCTGAGGGTTTCCGGTTGATGCCGGAGAATGTGCAGCAGGGGGCCGGCGGCGCTCTGCAAATTCGCCGTCCGGCCGTCGAAGTGGCGGGTGAGGAACGTCGCCGCGCGGCTGGCGATGTTGACGTACTTGCCGATCAGGTCGCTGTTGACCCGCTGGAGGAAATCGTCGGGGTTGAAGTCGACGTCCTCGACGTGGGCGTTCAACTTGGCAGCGATGTAGTAGCGCAGCCATTCCGGATTCATGCCGAGCGCGAGATAGCGCAGGGGGTCGATGCCGGTGCCCCGGCTCTTCGACATCTTTTCGCCGCTCACGGTGATGAACCCGTGGACGTTCACGCGATCCGGCACCTTGAACGGCGGGCCGGCGAATTCCAGCATCGCCGGCCAGAACAGGGTGTGGAAATAGATGATGTCCTTGCCGATGAAATGGATCTGCTCGGTGCGCGGGTTTTTCAGCACGGCTTCGAAATCCAGCCCCCGGCGGGCGCAGTACGCCTTGAGCGACGCGAGGTAGCCGATCGGCGCATCCAGCCAGACGTAGAAGTACTTGCCGGGCGCATCCGGGATCGGAATGCCGAAGTAGGGCGCATCGCGCGAAATGTCCCAGTCGGCCAGTTCCCGTTCGCCGTCGAGCCATTCCCGTGCCTTGTTCGCCACCTCCGGCTGCAGCCGGCCGCCCTGGATCCAGCCGCGCAGGAATTCGCGGCAGCGGCTGTCGGAGAGGCGGAAGAAGTGATGCTCGGACGCCCGCAGTTCGGGCGTGGCGCCCGAGAGTGCCGAGCGGGGGTGCTTGAGCTCGGTCGGGGCGTAGACCGCGCCGCAGACTTCGCAGGAGTCGCCGTACTGGTCGGCCGCGCCGCAGCGCGGACATTCGCCGCGGATGTAGCGGTCGGGCAGGAACATGCCCTTCACCGGATCGTAGAACTGCTCGATGATGCGGGTGGCGATCAGTTCCCTGGCGCGCAGCCGGCGGTAGATCTCCTGCGACAGTTCCGTGTTCTCGGGCGAGTCGGTGGAGTGCCAGTGGTCGAAGGAAAGAAAGAACCCGTCGAGGTATTGCCGGCGCGATGCCGCGATCTCCGCGACGTACTGCTGCGGCGTCTTGCCGGCTTTTTCGGCGGCGATCATGATTGGCGCGCCGTGCGCGTCGTCGGCGCCGACGAAATGCACGGTTGCGCCCCGCAGCCGCTGGTACCGGACCCAGATGTCGGCCTGGATGTACTCCATGACGTGGCCGATGTGCAGCGGCCCGTTGGCGTACGGCAGCGCCGTGGTGACAAAGAGTTCTCGATGGGTCATGGATGGCTTATGTGCGCGGCAGCGTCACGCCGCGCTGCCCCTGGTATTTCCCGCCCCGGTCGCGATAGGAGGTCTCGCAGACTTCGTCGGATTCGATGAATATGACCTGCGCGCAGCCTTCGTTGGCGTAGATCTTGGCCGGCAGCGGCGTGGTGTTGGAAAACTCCAGCGTCACGTGCCCCTCCCACTCGGGCTCGAGCGGCGTGACGTTGACGATGATCCCGCAGCGCGCGTAGGTGCTTTTTCCGAGGCAGATCGTCAGCACGTTGCGCGGAATGCGGAAATACTCGACCGTGCGGGCGAGGGCGAAGGAGTTCGGCGGGATGATGCAGACCTCGCCGTGGAAATCGACGAAGGAGTCCGGGTCGAACGCCTTCGGATCGACGATGGTGCTGTTGATGTTGGTGAAGATCTTGAATTCGGGGGCGCAGCGGATGTCGTACCCGTAGCTCGACGTGCCATAGGACACGATGCGCCGACCCTCGACGCTGCGGACCTGTTCCGCCTCGAAGGGCTCGATCATTCCCTGGGCCGCCATGCGCCGGATCCACCGGTCGCTCTTGATCGTCATTGCCGCGCTCTCCCCGACTTGCAAGGGGAGGGATTTTACGGCAGGCGGGGCTCCGGCTGGCGGGCTGCGCGCCGCGCCGCGCTTTACAGCCCGCGTTTGGCCTGGGTCAGCAGCGTGGCCACCTCGGTGGAGACCGTCGCGAACCGCGATCCCGAGCCGATCAGCCGCTCCGCGTCGGCGTACTGGCCCGCGTTGATCTTGCGGGCGACCCCGCCGGCGACTTCGTGGAATTCGGCGTGCTTGGCCTGCAAGGGAGCGAACCCCGGCCGCTGCCCCCACTGCGCCGCGCCGGGACCGTGGATCCACTTGCCGAGCGCACACCGGTCGTCGCGGCAGATGGTGTCGGCGTCGAGCGTCTCATGGCCGGCGATCGCCTTGCGCAGCCGCACCTTCCAGTCGCGGTGCGCGGCGATGGCCTGGTCGAAATTGAATCCCACGACCTTCCCCGCGGTCGCGGCCGCGACCGCGAGCCGGGCCGTCGCCGGCAGGTGGAAGCGGGAAACGGCGTCCTGCAGGTCGAGCGCCTGGCCGCGCATCGTCGCCGCCGCGGCCGCCGTCTGTTCCACCAGCGCGGCGTTCTGCTGGGTCATGCGGTCGAGGTCCTGCACCGACTGGCCGACCTGCGCGACACCCGCGGTCTGTTCGCGCGCCGCCGAGGAAATTTCCTCGAGCAGGCCGTTGACCCGGTCCGACGAGGCGACGATGTCCCGGATGGTGTCGCCGGCGTCGCGCACCACGGCGGTGCCGGCCTCGACCTTTTCCATGCTGGCGCCGATGAGCGCCTTGATTTCCCGCGCCGCTTCGGCGCTGCGC
>JAJYBQ010000068.1 GCA_021778935.1 Pseudomonadota bacterium
CGCCGTTGGTGAGCGAGACTTCCCGCAAGGGCACGCGCAGATCGGGCCGAGAACCTTGCAGGTAGACCTTGCGGGAGGCCGGAAACGGTTCACAGAACCGCGCGGGGGCGCGCTCGGCGGCGCCGAGATCTTCGGGGGCGTTCATGGCAGGACTCCTTTTCCGGTCGACGATTCGTGCCCCGAGGAGTCCTGCAACGGTCTTCGGCGAAGACCCGCGACACGCAGGACGGACGCTCTTCTTACGCCGGGATGAACCGGATCAAGTTCGCGGGTTCGGGCATTCCACCCATCTCAACGCGCCAAGCGCGCACCCCGGAGCGGCGCCATTGTGCTACCGGACGGCGGCGGCGGTCAAATGCGCGGGGGGCGGGCTACGGGAAACCCCGCTGCCGCCGGCTCTCGAACAGGCAGACGCCCGCCGCCACCGATACGTTGAGGCTTTCCACCCCTTCGGCCATCGGGATCCGCAGCAACTCGTCGCAATTTTCGCGCGTCAGCCGGCGCAGGCCGGTGCCTTCCGCTCCCAGCGCCCAGGCGAGCGGCCCGGTGAGGTCGCATTCGTAGAGGCTGCGCGGCCCCTCGGCATCGGCGCCGACGATCCGGACGCCCGCGTCCCGCAGGTCGCGCATCGCGCGCGCAAGGTTGGTCACCGCGACCAGGGGCAGCACTTCCGCTGCGCCGGCCGCAGCCTTGGCCGCCGGCGCATCGAGCGTCGCCGAGCGGTCGCGCGGAGCGATCACCGCACCCACCCCCGCCGCGGCTGCAGTCCGCATGCATGCGCCGAGATTGCGCGGATCGGTCACACCGTCGAGCAGCAGCAGGAACGTGGCCGGGCCGGCGCCGTCCAGCAACTCCTCGAAACTCGGGCCGGCGCGTCGGGTCGCGCGCACCAGCGCCACCACCCCCTGATGCGGAACCTCGGGCGAAAGCCCTTGGAGGCGAGGTGCGTCCGCCGCCACGCAGCGCACCGCCCGCTCCTGGGCCTGCGCCAGCAGGCGCTGCATGCGCGCGTCGCGACGCTTGGCGTCGAAATAGAGGGTCTCGACCGACTCCGGTTCGGCGCGCAGGCGGGCGCCGACGGCATGGAATCCGGCCAGGACCCGTTGCGGTTGCGAGGTGGGCGAGCTCATTTCCGCCCCTTCCGGGCCCGCGGCTTCGGCTTGGGTTTCTCGCTGCGCGCCGCCGCAGCCTGCGGCTTTTCGCGCCGCGCGGCCAGGCGTTCGGCACGGATCGCCTGCCTGCGGCGCCGCTCCTCCACGCCTTCGCCCGGTGGCCGATTGGCGGCCGCGGGGCGCTTGGCGGCCGCGGGGCGCTTGTCTCCCTCGGGTCGACGATCCTCACCCGGCTTGACCAGGCGGAAATCGATGCGGCGCGCCTCCAGATCGACGCGCGCAACCTGTACGACCAGCCGGTCGCCGAGCCGAAAGCGCATCCCCGTGCGTTCGCCGCGCAGTTCGTGCGTCGCCTCGTTGAACTGGAAATACTCGCTGCCCAGTTCGGAAACGTGTACCAGTCCCTCGACGAACAGTTCGTCGAGCACGACGAAAATGCCGAACGGAACGACCGCGCTGATCGACCCCGCGTAGGTCTCGCCGACCCGCTCGCGAACGTAGTAACTCTTGAGCCATGCCTCGACGTCGCGGGAGGCGTCGTCGGCGCGGCGCTCGTTCACCGAGCACTGGTTGCCGAGCTTCTCCCAGCGCACGAGGGTGTCGCCCTCGCCGTCACCGAACACCGGCCCCAGCGTCGGCGCATACTTCCGCTCCGCGAGCGAGGCCTTGATCGCCCGGTGCACCAGCAGGTCCGGATAACGGCGGATCGGTGACGTGAAATGCGCGTACGCCTCATAGGCCAGGCCGAAGTGACCGGAATTGTGCGGACTGTAGATCGCCTGCTGCATGGAACGCAGCAGCATGGTCTGCAGCAGGGGCGAATCCGGACGCGTGCGCATGCGTTCGGCGAGCCGCGCGTAGTCGCGCGGGCTCGGACTCTCGCCCCCGTCGAGATGGAGGGAAAGCGCCTTGAGCGTCACGCGCAGGGCTTCGAGCTTCTGCGGTGTCGGCCCTTCGTGAACCCGGTAGAGGGTGGGATGCCCCTTGCGGTGCAGGAAGTCCGCGGCGCAGACGTTGGCCGCCAGCATGCATTCCTCGATCAAGCGGTGGGCGTCGTTTCGCGTTCGCGGCACGATGCGCTCGATACGCCCCTGCGGATCGCACAGGATCTGCGTTTCCGTGGTCTCGAAATCGAGCGCACCGCGTTCGACGCGCGCCTTGGAAAACGCGAGGTACAGCTCATGCAGGTTGTGCAGGTGGGGCAGCAGCGCCCGGCGGCGCTCGGTGGCCCGGCTCGCCGGATTGGACAGCGCCTCCCAGACCTCGGTATAGGTGAGGCGCGCGTGCGAGTGCATTACCGCCGGATAAAACTGATAGGCGCGCACGGTCCCCTTCTTCGCCACCACCATGTCGCAGACCATCACCAGCCGGTCGACCTCGGGGTTGAGCGAACACAGGCCGTTGGATAGTTCCTCCGGCAGCATCGGAATCACGCGGCGCGGGAAGTACACCGAGGTCGAACGGTTCTGGGCCTCGAAATCGATCTCCGAACCGGCCGCGACGTAATGATCGACGTCGGCGATGGCGACGATCAGGCGCCAGCCGCCGCGCGCGATCGGCTCGCAATACACGGCATCGTCGAAATCACGCGCGTCCTCGCCGTCGATCGTGACCAGCGGCACGTCGCGCAGGTCGACGCGCCCGCGCAGGTCGCCCTTGCTCACCTCCGGCGGCAGGCCGCGCGCCTGCGTCAGCACCGCCTCGGCGAACTGGTGCGGCACGCCGAACTTGCGCACCGCGATCTCGATTTCCATGCCGGGATCGTCGATCTCGCCCAGGACCTCGATCACCCGCCCCACCGCCTGCAGGTCGCGCTGCGGCTGCTGCACGATCTCGACCACCACCACCTGCCCGTCGCGGGCCTCGCCGGCCGCGTGCGGCGGCACCAGGATGTCATGGCGGATGCGCTGATCCTCGGGCACCACGATGCTCACGCCGCGCTCGTTGATCAGGCGCCCCACCAGATGGTGGGTGCGCCGTTCGACCACCTCGACGATCTCGCCTTCGGGCCGCCCCCGTCGATCGGTGCCGCGCACCCGCACCAGCACCCGGTCGCCGTGGACGACCTTGCTCATCTCGGACTCGGGGAGCGCGACATCGGGGCCGCGGTCGTCGCGGATCAGGAAGCCGAAACCATCGCGATGACCCTGCACCTGGCCGGCCAGCAGATTCGCCCGCGCCGAGAGCAGCAGCAAGCCCGCCCGGTTGCGGATGACCTGTCCGCTTCGTTCCAGGTCGGCAAGCACCGTGTCCAGTACCGAGGGCTCGGCGGCGGTCCCCTGGCCGAGCTGTGCGGCCAGATCCTCGATACGCATCGGCGCACCCGAGGCGGTCAGCGCCTCCAGCACCGCCTGGCGGCTTACGCCGGTCACCGGGGCGTCGGCAGCGCCCTCGGCGCCACGGCTGCCGTCGGCGGCCGCTGCCGCGCCGGCGTGGGTTGTTTTTCCTCGATTGCGACTAGCGATTTCGTCCCCCGTTTCCGCGTCCATTGCAAAAAATTTGCGGTGTCCCGCAAAGACTCGCAGCATACGGTACAATCCGCCCTCGCTGAGTTGCCCAGGTGGCGAAATTGGTAGACGCGCTAGTTTCAGGTACTAGTGCCGAAAGGTGTGGAGGTTCGAGTCCTCTCCTGGGCACCAACAGATACTCCGCTTCGATCCGCAAGAGTCAAAATCTCCAATAAAAACAACGGAAATTGGCTGCCAGGGGTTTTTCTTTGCGCACAGACGGCGGGCGCTTCTGCCCGGCTTCGGTTTTGCGGCGCTCATCCGCGAGGGGCTTCTGGAGACCGACTCGCCGTACGGCAGGATTCGCTTTGCAATCCCGGCCCGCACGCTGCGCTTCTACTTCCCGTCCTTGTGGCCGGAGGCAGGGCAAGATGCGAACGTCGTTGCCGCCGAGCGCCGGAGCGAACGGCCGCAGGCCGCGGCTCCCAGGCCGCGACGTCGCCGCCCGGCGTCAGTGCATCGGTTGCGCGACTAGGCGCACACCCAGGGCCGCGCAAACGCGGCTGATCGTCTCGAAGCGCGGCTCACTGCCGGGCCGAAGGGCTTTGTACAGGGCTTCGCGTGCGATGCCGGAATCCTTCGCAACCTGCGACATACCGCGTGCGCGGGCAATGTCGCCGAGGGCGGCGGCCAGCAGCGCGGGATCGTTCTCTTCAAGAACGGCCGTCAGGTATGCCGCCACATCCTCTTCGCCATTCAGGTACTCGGACGCATCAAACTCGGCAAGTTCAGAAACCTTGATTCTCTTGGTCATGGTTAATCCTCCAAAAGCTTCGCTAACGCAATTGCTCGGCGAATGTCGGCCTGCTGGGTGGACTTGTCACCGCCTGCGAGCATCACGATCAGCGTCTCGCCGCGCTGGGCGCAGTACATACGCCAGCCCGGCCCGAAGTGTTCGCGCATTTCGAACACGCCGTCGCCTACCGGCTCCACGTCGCCCAGGTTGCCCATCTGGGCCTTGCGCAGGCGCTTGGCTTGTTGAGGCGCTGCCGCGTCAGCCCGTCCTTCAGGCCCTTGAGCCAGTCGGAGAACTCGCCGAGTAGTTTCACCGTGTAGGTCATGAGTGTAATGTAATCGAATGATTACATGCCGTCAAGGCTCGCGACGAACCTGGGCTGACGCGTCGTAATGAACGCTTTCTGCAAACCGGAAGCGCATGGTTACGGCTTCGACCTGTTCTTCCGTGGCCCCAAGATCACGCAACGGATCGCGCCAATGTTCGGCAATCGTTCCCGTGATATTGCGCAGTGTCTCAACGGCATCGGCAACCTCAATCCCGAAGTCCTGCGGATTCGACAGAAGGTTGTCGATGCTGATTTTGCATCCATCGTCACCGAACGCAAGGGATAGCATCGGCGACTTCATGATCACCGCCGGCAGCGGGTCAAAAAGTGGCGCCAATCGGTAGTCGCCATTGTCAGCGCGGCCGACAAGCCCATGATTGAGATCGTGATCGTCATAGTTCCCGATGGCCGCGTTAAACACGATCCGCTGGTACAGGCTACGGCGATCCTCCTCCGGACTACCAATCCAGCGCGCCATCTGGTGTGAAAAATTGTTGTACGACCCGAAAAAGCTGTATCGCTGGGTCTCCGGTTCTGACCATAGGACGGTCCTGGCGCTTCCATACGGCAAACGCGTTGTTCCCTTGCGGTCAAATCGTTCAACAAGCAAAACGGGAGTGCCTTTCGCATCGACAAGACGATGTTCCGGAACATCAATTCCGCAGCGATCGGCGAGGTCCAGCGCGGCGCACTCCTGTAATGGCATCGGCGGGCATTGCGCCGGGTCATCCTTCGACGGAAATTTTGCGAGCCAGGACTTTCCGTCGAGGTGAATGGGGAACTTCGGTCTTGCTCCGCCGTTGGATGTACCGAACGCCAATAGGCCGACCAACTCAGGCGGAATTTCCTCGCCAGACTCGAAGTTTCGGACCAGCGCGGCGGCAAGCGCAAGCTGGTCGACGCTGGTAAGCGCGCGCGCCTTTTGGGGCGGCACGTCGCGCGCACCGGAAAAATCGATCGCCCCAGTGCGTTCTCCCTGGGCAAGCAGAAGGTATCCGCACTCGTCTTGCTTTCCATGCAGACGATCGATTACTCGCTTCCCCCACGAATCCGGGGCGGCGTCTCGGAAAACCCCGAAGACGCCGTCAAGATCTGTTGTCCGGAATTCGCTTTCGCGTAGCGGCAGAAGAACGGGGTCCAGCGGCAACGCCCCCGTGCGGTCTAGGTACGTCCGCGCGTAGACAAACGTTCCGACGTGAATGCCGCCGGTCGATGTGGCCCATCGGAATCTGCCGCAGAGAACCGGTTCTGCCGCATTGCGGAGCCAGTGCCACACCCAAAGCTCACGGAATTCAGACGACATGTTTTTTGTCAACGCGGACGCGTTTTTCACCAATGTCGAACGCAAGGGAAAGTCCTTCGCGATCGAGGCCAGGATCGGCAAGGAGCGACACCTCGCGATCCAACCCGTATACCCAAAGTACCGCCAGGTAGGCTCCGATGGCCGTGGTCATGCTTCCATGCTCGACAGCATTGATCGTCGAACGCGAGAAGCCCAACTTTTGGGCGACGTCCGATTGCCGGAGCTTGCGCCGGATGCGTGCTTCGCGCAGCCTGGCGCCTAACGCCTGCAGGGTCACTGGGACGCTTTGCGAAACGAGATGGAATGATGTGGTGCGTGCCATAACACGCATAATGCGCGTTACGGTACTTGTTTGGCAACATCATCTCTCAGTCACGTTCCACCCGCCGACAGTGACCCCGCACGGAGAAATCGGGGAAAGTTCCTCGCTATTCGCCGAAACAAATTCACTTCAGCACACTATCGTTCCCGACGACAAGACGGGATTTCTCCCGACCTGGTCAGACCTATGAACCCAACCGCGGACCCATGTCCCATTGCCTGGATCGGCGGCCGCGGTCGACTCGGCGCTGTTGGGCTCTGCTGCGGACGCCAGCTGGAGGACCCTCCGAAGCCCGGGGCGATTCAGTCGTCGTCGGTGTTGAGTTGGGAAAACTCGTCGGCGCATTTCTCGATCCATTCCAGCGCCGCGTCTTCGATCGGCAAATCCCGGTTCTCCGTCGCGCGAACCCGCCTGCGATAGCTCTCGATGTGGCAGATCTGTTCGACCATGCGCGCGCGAAATGCGTCGTGCGAGTCGAGGAACGTCACCCCGATGCGGAACCCGCCACCCTCCGGCTTGCACCACACGACGTGCGCCGTAGCGATAAAGGCCGGCCGTACGAGGGGGATGCGCAGCCAGATCTGTACTCCCGCGGCCAATTCGCGCTGCGAATCGAACGCGAGCCCGCCGACGCTCACGTCGAAAACGCGGCAATGCCCCATCGGTATGGCTTCGGTGCGAATCTCGATCGGAACGCTCGACGGGTGACGGATGAACCGGCGCATGGCAACGAATATAACCCCGCGCCCCGATCCGTGCGCGCCCCCCCGCGCATCGGATTCGGCACGAATGGGTAGGCTTGCCATCGTATTGCCATACCCAACAAAAAACCGCCGGGAGGCGGTTTGTTTGAACCCCGTAACGACCTGATTTGCCAGGGTTTTTTGGTAGGCGCGATTGGACTCGAACCAACGACCCCCACCATGTCAAGGTGGTGCTCTAACCAGCTGAGCTACGCGCCTGAAGCGAAGCGCGGATCTTACACGAAATTGCGACGCCCTTACCGGCGTCACATCCAGGTCACCCCCCGTTCACGAACGTGAAAGCCGACCGCCATACAGTGGGCGCATCGATAGGCAACCCAAGGATCGAACGATGCTGCAAACCGATGCCGATGCGATCGTCGGCGCAACGCCGGAGTCCCGCACCGAAAACACCGTCCTGACGGTAGGCTTGGCGCGGACCGCGAACGAAGTCGAAGAAGCGCAACGTCTGCGCTACGAAGTCTTCGCGCAGGAGATGGGGGCACAGCTCGGCGGCGCGGCCGACGAGGGAATCGATTGCGACGAGTTCGACCCGTACTGCGATCACCTGCTGGTGCGCGATCGCGACAGCGCCAGGGTGGTCGGCACCTATCGGATCCTGCCGCCCCATCGCCGCCAGTTGATCGGCCGCCTGTATTCCGAATCGGAGTTCGACCTGGCGCGGTTCGCGCATCTACGGCCGTCGCTGATCGAGGTCGGACGCTCCTGCGTGCACCCGGACTATCGGACCGGGGCGGCCATCCTGATGCTGTGGGCGGGATTGGCCCGCTACATGCGCCGCGGGCGCTACCGCCACCTGATCGGCTGCGCCAGCGCGCCGCTGGGTGACGGCGGCATGCAGGCGGCGTCCCTGCGCGACACGTTGCAGTACTACCTCGCCGATCCGGAATACCGGGTGTTCCCGCGCCTGCCCTTCCCCCACGAGCGCTTCGCACGAGCATCGCAGCCGGAAATGCCGCCGCTCATCAAGGGCTATCTGCGCCTGGGAGCGCGGGTCTGCGGCGAGCCCGCCTGGGACCCGGATTTCAACAGCGCGGACTTTCTGATCTGGCTGTCGCTCGACAACCTCAAGCCGCGCTACGCCCGGCACTTCGAACTGCTGGCAGCTCATGGTGAAGCGGTCGCGGCGTAACGTGCGCCCGGCCCCGCCGCGGCGCCGCCCGGTTCCGGCCCGGCGCCGTGGCGGCGAATGGGCCGAGGTTCTCCGTTGGCTGTTCGCCCGACGATCGGGGGAGGACTCCGGCGGAATCTACCTCGCGCCGTTCTAGGGTAATCGTCGGCACGAAAGGGCGGCATCGTCTTCGGCCGGCCGGACGGGGTTGGGGAACGATGAGGCAATTGCGGGGGCCGGCCTCCGGCATCGTGGGTTGCGCGCCGAGGCGTGCCGGCACCCTCACCCCCGCCCTCTCCCGCACGCGGGAGAGGGGGAGATCTCGCTCACTCCCACCTGCCCCCGCACGGGGGAGCGGGGACACCTCGTCTGCCGCGCGGACCCCGACGATTCCGCCTCACGCTCGGCGCGCGATCAGCACGCCCTTCACCTCCGCCAGCTGCACCAGGCAGCGGCGCAGCGCCGCGGCGCCCGGCACCTCCACCGTGAAGCGCATGTGCGCCTGGCCGCGGCGCGTCGCGGTGTTGACGCCGACGACGTTGAGCTTTTCCCGCGAAAACACTTCCGAGATGTCGCGCAGCAGGCCCTGGCGGTCATTGGCGAACACCACCACTTCGGCCGGGAAGGCGCGCTCTTCGCCGCGGGCATGCGTCTCCCATGCAACCTCGATCACCCGCTCGGGATGGCGCGCCTGCAGCGTGCGCGCATTCGGGCAATCGGCACGATGGACCGATACGCCCCGCCCGCGGGTCACAAAACCGATGATCGGATCCGGCGGGATCGGCCGGCAGCAACGCGCGAGCCCGGTGAGCAGGGAATCGACGCCGACCACCAGGATCGCGCCCCGCCCCTGGGTTTCCGGCGCCGAGGGCGTGCGGGCCGGGAAGACCGGCTCTTCGGTTGCCGCGTCGGCGCTGCCGCCATCGAGCGCGTGCTCGACGCTGCGCAGATTGAATTCGTCCTTGGTCGCGGCGACGTAGAGATCCTCGGCCGCCCCGAAGCCCAGCCGGTGGGCGAGATCCTCCTGATTGACAGCGGTCCTGCCCAAGCGCTGCAACTCGCGCTGCACGATCTCCCGACCCGCGGCGACCGACTGCTCGTGCTCCTGCGCGTGAAACCACTGTCGCACCTTGGCGCGTGACCGAGGACTCACGGTGAACCCGAGTTCGGGGTTGAGCCAGTCGCGGCTTGGCCCCCCGTTGGTGTGCGCGGCGAGGATCTTCACCGTCTGGCCGGTGCGCAGCGCGGTATGGAGCGGCACGAGCGCGCCGTCGACCCACGCCCCGCGGCAGCGGTGGCCGAGTTCGGTGTGGATGGCATAGGCAAAATCCACCGGGGTTGCCCCCGCAGGCAAGTCAATCACCCTGCCCTGCGGCGTCAGCGCGTAGACCCGTGCCGCTGCAGCCGCCGCATCCGGCCCGTCCTGCGCACCCGGCACGCCGCCGTCGCGTTCGACCTCGTCGCGCCAATCGAGCAGGCGGCGCAGCCAGGCCACCGTCTCCTGTTCGGCACGCGCGGCGTCGCCCCCGCCGCGGGCCTTGCCGCCCTCCTTGTACTGCCAATGGGCGGCGATCCCCAGTTCCGCGCGCTCGTGCATCGCGTGCGTGCGGATCTGGATCTCCAGCGGCCGGCCGTCGTCGTCCTCGACCACGGTGTGCAGCGACTGGTAGCCGTTGGGTTTGGGCCGGGCGATGTAGTCGTCGTACTCGCTTTCGATCTGGCGCCAGCGCTGGTGC
>JAJYBQ010000069.1 GCA_021778935.1 Pseudomonadota bacterium
AGGCGAACGCCCTCACCCCCGCCCTCTCCCGCTTGCGGGAGAGGGGGAAGATTGTTCCAACGCGAACGCCCTCACCGTCGCCCGATTGCGGGAGAGGGGGACAACAGCTGCACGTGGTTGCGCAGGAAATCGAGGAAGGTCGCCGCCGCCACCGACATCTGCTTGCCCTTCGGCCGCACGACATACCAATTCCGCCGGATGGGGAAGCCTTCGACATCGAGCACCGCCAGTTCCTTGCGGCTGGCGTCGGGCTGCAGGGTGCTGAGCGACAGCAACGCGAGCCCGAGGCCGCCTACCACCGCCTGCTTGATGGCCTCGTTGCTGCCCAGTTCCATCTTGATCCGCAGCGGCATGCCCCGTTCCGCGAACACCTGTTCCATGGTCATGCGGGTCCCGGATCCGCGCTCGCGCACCAGGAAGGATTCCTGCACCACGTCGGCGAAGGGAATCGCCTCTCGGCCGGCCATCGGGTGGGCGGCCGGGGCAAAGATGACGAGCGGGTTCTCCAGGAAGGGTTCGCGTTCGGTTTCCATGTCCTCGGGCGGCAGGCCCATGACGTAGAGATCATCCTGGTTGCGGGCGAGCCGATCGAGCAGGCGATCGCGGTTGACGACTTCGAGCGCGATGTCGATCCCCGGGTATTCCAGACAGAACGGACCGAGGATGCGCGGCATGAAATACTTCGTTGTGGTGACGACGGCGATCTTGAGGCGACCCCGCTTGAGCCCCTTGAAATTGGCGACGGTCTGCTCGAACCGGCCCCAGGTATCCAGCCACTGCGCGCAGGTTGCGTACAGCTCGCGCCCCGCCTCGGTCAGGAACACCTTCTTGCCGACCTGCTCGAGCAAGGGCAATCCCACCTGCTCCTGCAGCAGGCGGATCTGCTTGGATACCGTCGGTTGCGTGACCTGCATCGATTCCGCCGCCCGGGAAAAGCTGCTGAGGCGGGCAACCGCCTCGAATACCTGCAACTGACGTAGCGTGACATGCATCATGGTCCGGCCCCTCGCCCGCAAACGATAACCTCAAGGTTATCGTCTACATAATAACTATTCATTTTTATTTCTGGTCTCGCGTCCCTAGACTTTTTGCCGGGAGCCGTTCGCCCCCGGAAACGTCCGTTGCCGCAGGAGACCGCCATGCCGCATGACCCGCTTGCGCCCGCTCTGGCCCTGATTCCCCCGATGCTCTACCTGCTGGTCGGGTTGATGCCTGCCAGCTGGGCCAACGCGCGCATCGACGCCATGACCGGGCTCGCCGCCAAAGCGGCCTGGACGGCACTGGCCGGCGCCGGCGCAACGGCCGTCGCCCATGGGTTCGATTCCGCCCAGTCCTGGACGATCCATCCGTTCGCGCTGGGTGACCTGGGCGGTTTCCCCTTGGAAATCTATGTCAACGGCCTCACCGTCACCATGCTGCTGCTGGTGTCCTTCGTCGGCGCGGTGGTGACCCGCTACGCGCGCGCGAATCTCGACGGCGACCCCAATCAGGGAAGCTTCCACAAATGGCTGGCGATGACGCTCGCCGCGATCCTCACCCTGATCGTGTCCGGCAATCTCCTGCTGTTCGCCTTCGCATGGATCGCCACCAGCCTGTGCCTGCACCAACTGCTGATGTTCTACCGCGAGCGGCCGGCGGCGGTTCTTGCCGCCCACAAGAAATTCGTCGCCAGCCGGATCGGCGATGTCAGCCTGCTGTGCGCCGTTGCGCTCATCGGATCGAGCCTGCACACGCTCGATTTCGCACGGATGTTCCGGATCCTGGCGACACCGGGAATCCCGGTTCCGGCGGCGCTGGATATCGCCGCCCTGCTGATCGTCGTCAGTGCGGCCCTGAAATCCGCGCAGTTCCCGTTCCACGGCTGGCTGATCCAGGTGATGGAGGCGCCGACGCCGGTATCCGCGCTGCTGCACGCGGGCATCGTCAACGCCGGGGCGTTTCTCGTCGTGCGCATGAGCCCGGTGATCTCGCACTCCGAATCGGCGCGCTGCGTCCTGGTCGCGATCGGCCTGATCACGCTGGCCCTCTCATCGCTCGTCATGCTCACCCAGACCAGCATCAAGGTCTCGCTTGCCTGGTCGACCACGGCGCAGATGGGTTTCATGCTGCTGGAATGCGGCCTGGGCCTCTACAGCCTTGCGATCCTGCACGTCGTCACGCACTCCCTCTACAAGGCGCATGCGTTCCTCGCCTCCGGGAGCAGCGTCGACACCTTCCGCGCACCGGTCCTGCCCTACTCCGGCGCCGGGTTTCGGCCCGGCCGCCTGCTGCGGGCCCTGCTGACCGGCAGCGTACTGACCGTGGTCACCGCCGCCGCATTCGGCATCACGGCGCATAGCCCGCCGGCCCTGCTCGCCGCCGCCACGGTGGTCGCGATCGCGACCTCCCAGTTGCTGCTGCTGGCCATCGCCGAGACCGAGGGAAATCCTTCGTTCCTGCGGGCACTGGGCCTCGGCATCGTCGTGGTGGTGGCGTACTTCACGCTGCATGCCGGGTTCGACGCGGCGCTGGCAAGCAGCGTGCTCGCGGTGCCGGATCCGGCAAGCCGGTTCCAGGACATCCTCGCGGCCACCGTCGTCGGCGTCTTCGTCGTCCTGCTGGTGGTCCAGCAGATCCTGAAAGCCGACCCCGCGGCCTTGGGCAAGGGGCTGTATCTACACCTCTACAACGGCCTGTATGTCGACGTGTACATCACGCGACTGCTGCAGCGCGTCTGGCCCAGCCCGCCCACGGATGCGGGCGCGCCGCCGGCCCCCTTCGCAACCATTCCCGGAACCCGAGGTGGTTCATGAACGCACAGACGACCGACGATCTCGTGAACCGCGGCGACGCCGGATCGGCGGCGCCGGCTCCGGAGGAACTGCGTGCGCACATCGATGCGGCCTGCGCCCGCATCGCGCCTCTGTGGCCGCTGCAGCATTTCGTGGCGGTGAATCCGTTCTTCGGATTGCGCGACCAGAGCTTCCAGGAGGCGTCCGACACCCTGGCGCGGATCACCGGCGCGGGTCTCTACATGCCCCGCGCCTACTATCGCGCACAGCTTGCCTCCGGGCGCATCACGCGCGAGGACATCGCGACCGCGATCCGCCGCTGCGACAGTTCGCTCGATCCGGAGCGCGTCGAACGGGCCCTGGCGGCGGAAGCGCCGCGGCCCAAGCTCGGGATGGCGGCGGTCAGCGAAGTGCTCGAGCGTGTCGAAGGCGGGCTGTGGTCGAGCTTCGTCACCGAGCGCATCAGCCTGCACTGCGCCGCGTACTTCGACCTCGGCCAAGCCACGATCCGCATGCCCTGGCGCAAGCAGCCGCTCTTTGCGGCCTGGCGCGAAGCGGCTGCGATCGATCGCAGCCCGTCGATGATGGGGCTCTCCGACTTCCGGTCGGCGGTGTCCCGTCTGCCGGAGGATCCGTACGCCGCCATCGCCCTGGCGATCCGCCGCCTCAACATCCCCGCCGCGGCGGTCGAACGCTACCTGCATGCCTCGCTGATTAGCATCAACGGCTGGGCGGCATGGGCGCGATACCTGCGCTGGCAGGCCGAACTGCAGGGCGGTCGCGACCATTCGATCGTCGATCTGCTAGCGATCCGGCTGATGTGGGACATGCTCCTCTACGAAGAGAAGCGGTCGGCGGCGCTGGTTGCGCGCTGGCGCGACATGCTCGCCGCCAGCATGCGCCCGCCGTCGGCCAAGCGCCAGGCTTCGGCGGAGATCGACCGCATTTTGCTGACCGCGATGGAGGTCGGCTTCCAGCGCAGCATCATCGCCGGCGTGGCCGAGCCGGCGGGCTCCCAGCCCGACGGCGGTTCGGCGGCGACGTCTCCCGGGCGGCCCGCGGTGCAGGCGGCGTTCTGCATCGATGTGCGCTCGGAGGTGTTCCGGCGCGCGCTCGAGACCGTCGCCTCGCCGATCCAGACGCTCGGGTTCGCCGGGTTCTTCGGGATCTTCATCGAACACGTTCCGCTGGGCTCCCATGCCGGCCACGTCCATGTCCCGGTATTGTTCCGACCGGGTTATCCGATCTACGACCGGGTCAAGAACCGCGACCCGGACGCCGTGATCACCGAGCGCCGCCGCCGCATCGGACTCTACAAGGCCTGGAAGGGGTTCAAGTTCTCGGCCGCATCCTGCTTTTCATTCGTCGAAGCGACCGGACTGATGTATGCGTCGAAGCTGATCACCGACAGTTTCGGCTGGACCCGGCCGGTTCCCGACCCGCGGACCCAGGGCCTCGACCAGGACGCCGCCGACCGCGTCGGCCCGACCCTCGATGACGTGTCGCCGGGCCGGCGATGCCCGGACCACACCCATGCCGGCATCCCGCCCGAGGAACGCGCCGGACATGCGGAACGGATCCTGCGGGCGATGTCGCTCACCGGCAATTTCGCACCCATCGTGCTGTTGGCCGGCCACGGCAGTAGCACCGTCAACAACCCCTATGGATCGGCGCTCGACTGCGGCGCCTGCGCCGGACAAACCGGAGAGGCCAGCGCGCGGGTGGTCGCCGCCCTGTTGAACGACCGCGCCGTCCGGGAGGAACTGCGCCGCCGCGGCATCGACGTTCCCGACGACACGTGGTTTCTCGCCGGGCTCCACGACACCACCACGGATGCGCTGCAGCTCTTCGATTGCGACGACCTGCCGCCGACGCTGGCACCGGATCTCGCCCGCCTGCGGCAGTGGCTGGAGCAGGCCGCGGATCTGGCGCGCCTGGAGCGCGCCGCCCTGCTCGGGATCGCCGCCACCACCGACCGCGGCATCGAAACCCGCATCCGCGGCCGCAGCCGCGACTGGTCGCAGGTGCGCCCCGAATGGGCGCTCGCCAACAACGCCGCCTTCATCGCCGCGCCGCGATCCCGCACGGCGGCGCTCCACCTCGCCGGCCGCGCCTTCCTGCACGACTACGTCTGGCAGCAGGACGCGGGATTCGGCGTGCTCGAACTGATCATGACGGCGCCGATGGTCGTGGCGAACTGGATCAACATGCAGTACTACGGATCGGTCGTGGACAACCGACGTTTCGGCAGCGGCAACAAGGTGCTGCACAACGTCACCGGCGGCGCGATCGGCGTGCTCGAAGGTAATGGTGGTGACCTGCGAACCGGCCTGCCCCTGCAATCGTTGCGCGACGGCAGGAACTGGATGCACGAGCCCTTGCGCTTGAGCGTGTTCATCGAGGCGCCGCAGGATCCGATCGATGACATCGTCTCGCGCCACGCGCTGGTGCGCGAGTTGGTGGGAAACGGATGGTTGCACCTATTCCGGATCGAGGACGACGGCACCGTGTCCCTGCGCCGGCCCGATGGCGGATGGCAGCCGGCGGAGGCGCATCGGCAACGCATCGAGTGAGCCGCGGTGCGCCCTGTGGCGACCGCCCTCACCCCCACCCTCTCCCGCACGCGGGAGAGGGCCAATAAAAATATCAGTACCAATCGGCGTAGAGCCCACCCTCTCCCGCACGCGGGAGAGGGGGTGTGATGACGCAGCTACTTTTTCATTTGGGCCCTGCGGCGGACGCCCTCACCCCCGCCCTCTCCCGCACGCGGGAGAGGGAGTTTGATCGGGGCGGCGCGCCTTCGTTGCCATTGGCCGGCAATGGTGCACCGGGACTACACGCCCCCTCTCCCGCGTGCGGGAGAGGGCGGGGGTGAGGGGCGTCGCAATTGCTACCGCCGCCGGTAGTGCCGCGTACAACCCGTCGCCGCAGACTTGGGCTTTCTTCAATACCGTTTTCCCCTCTCATGGAAACACCGGGACGAATCCCATTCTGGGTGAGAGCGCGCTCGCTGCGCGCCGAATCGACCGACGCCGAGCGCCGTCTCTGGGGGGCGTTGCGCGCGCGCCGCCTGATGGGATGGCGGTTCCGACGGCAGCAACCGATCGGTCCCTACATCGTCGATTTCGTATGCATCGAACGACGCCTGATTGTCGAGGTCGACGGCTCGCAACATCGAGAGGCCATTCGGTATGACACCGCGCGGGATTGGTTTCTTTGCAGGCGGGGCTTCGTCGTGATGCGATTTTGGAACAGCGATGTCCTGACGCAAACGGCGGCGGTGCTGGAGAAAATTTGTGCGGTATCACAGTTGCGGCGACCCTCACCCCCGCCCTCTCCCGCCTGCGCGGGAGAGGGGGTGTGTGGTCCCAATGCACCTGCTTCCGCCTGCGCGGGAGAGGGGGTGTGTGGTCCCAATGCACCTGCTTCCGCCTGCGCGGGAGAGGGGGTGTGTGGTCCCAATGCACCTGCTTCCGCCAGCGCGAGAGAGGGGGCTTGGTCGGGATCCATCAGCGGGTCAGCGACAGATACAGGGCTGGGAGCTTTTCCGGCAGACGCGCGACCTGGTCGAGGATCAGGTAACTCTTCGCCCCGAAGATCCGCGAAACGTACTGGTCGGCATTGGGATCCAGCGTCAGGCAGAAGGTGTTGATGCCGCGCCGCGCCAGTTCCTCGACCGCCTTGCGGGTGTCCTGGCGCAGGTACTGCGGATCGCGCACGTCGTTGTCGGCGGGTTCGCCGTCGGTGAGCAGCAGGATGAGCTTGCGCTGGCTCGGCCGGCGGGCGAGATGGGCCCCAGCATGCCGCAGCGCGGTGCCCATGCGGGTGGAGAGTTTTCCGGACATCGCTGCCAGCCGTCCCTTCACCCGGTCGTCGTAGAGGCCGTCGAAATCCTTGAAGCGGTAGTACTCGACGTCGTGGCGGCCGTTGGAATCGAAGCCGTGGATCGCGAACGGGTCGCCGATCTTGTCCAGCGCATCGGCAAGCAGCGCCGCCGCCTCCCGCGCCATGTCGAGCACCGTCCGATCGCGATCGTCGCCGCGCAAGGCATCGTTGGTCGATTCCGACAGATCGATCAGCAACAACACCGAGAGATCACGGATCTGCAGCCGCGTGCGGATCCCGATGCGGGGGTCCGGCGCCCGCCCCATGCGGATGTCGACCAGGCCCTGGATCGCCGCGTTGAGGTCGATCTCGTCGCCATCCTCGACCTTGCGCTGGCGCACGACGCCCTGCGGCTGCACGGCCTCGATCAGCCGCTTGAGCCGCCGCACCAGCGGTTTGTGCTCTTCGATGACCGCATCGATGCGCGCCGGATCGCCGACTTTCGGATGTTTCTCGAGCAGGGTGACCCAGTCCGGCCGTTCGAGCTGGGTCTGATAGTCCCACTCGGGGTAATGGAACGGCGAGGACACCGGCGGCTTGCCTTCGCGCGCATTGAAGGTGGTGCCGTCGTCATCGTAGAGCTCGGTCGCCAGAATCCAGATTTCCTGGGCGTCGTCGCCGGCGAATTCGACATCGAGCCCGTTGAGCATTTCCATCACGCTGACGTACTTGCGCACCTGCGCGGGCCGGCCGGTCGCCCCCAGGATCTCGGCGTCGGTCTCGGGCATCTCCCACAGGTGGCGATTGTCGTCGCGGTAGGAACCGGAGGGTTCATCGATCCGCGCGCTGAACGGAATTTGGCGGCGTGCCGCGTCATCGGCGAGTTCCACGCCGATCGCGACCGCGGCGTCGACATCGTGCAGGTCGGCGAGCGCCCGGAAGCGCCGGCGGGCGAGCGCGACCAGCGGATGGTCGTCGTGCACGGCATCATCGAGCAGCACCCGAGCGATCCGGTCGAGCAGCGCACCGACGCGCTCCGGCGCGGCCGGGTCCGCCGGCAGCAACGCCGACCACAGCGCCTTCAAGCCCGGAAAGGCGCGTATCGCGAGGGCTTCGACCCGGGCGTCCTCGATCACGCCGACGAACGCGCGCTGCAGCGGGGTATAGCGTTCCGGATCGGGGACGGGACGCGAGTGAACCTGATGCGCGGCGGCGTGCGCGGCAGCCGCGCGATAGACCTCCAGGCCGGGAACGACGGGAGCCGCAGACGCCGCCACGGTCGCTTCCTCGGCGGTCGGCCCGACGTCGTCGAACGCGTCGGGGAGGTGGATGACGTACTGTTCGATGTACGGGCGATACCCTGCCCGCGTCTCGAAATCGCCCGAGGTCGGCCGCAGGAAGAAGTCGCGGCCCCACAGCGCGCGCAGGTACATGAGCAGGCGGCGCTGGACATCGACGAACAGCACGCCCCGCTGCTCCTTCTTGAGTACCGCGCGCGCTTCGTCGCTTTCGAGCGCGAAGTACGCAGCCTGCGCGGCGAAATCGCTGCGGTAGGCCGAAGCACCCCACATCGCCCAGCGCCGCAGCCCCCCCAGCGTGAGGTGGGTCAGCAGCACGTCGAGCTTTTCGAGCATCGGCCGCAGAGCCCGCGGCACCTGCGTGAGCAGGTTGTCGAGCAGGGACAGATAGCCTTTGAACAGTTCCATCTCGCCCAGCCGCGCGGCGGCGGTCGGCGCCGTGGCGAACAGCAGGACGAGAACGCCGGCGCTGGTCTTGGAGTACATCTTGATCGCGCTGGAGAGCAGTTCGGCAACCGCCGGTTCGCCGATCTCCTTCGCCACCCGCGGCGCGCTCTCGATGAACGACACGACGAGATCCGTGCCCCGGCCGAGGGCCTGGAGCCCTGCCGCGCCCTGGAGATAGGCCTGCAGTCCGCGCGGACTGAACACCCGCACGGCATCCTGCCAATTGGCCTCCAGCACCTCTCCGGCCTGGGCGCCCAGATCGTCGAGGATGTCCTGGTAATCGCTGAGATGGATTGCCATCGCCGCCTGCCCCCGATGCGTTGCTTCGACCGCGGCCGTTCAATCCGGCCAGACCCGTTCGGGATGCAATGCCGCGCCGTGGGCGCCGGAATCGTCCGCCGACGTCTTCACCGTCGTCGGCGCGGCGGGTGCGACCGTCTCGGGCCTGGGCACGGCCGCCGCCGGCACGGCAGGCCCCGCCGCGGACGGTGACCCGGCCGCCCGGGGCGCGGGACGCGCGGGTTGCGCGGACTTCGCCGGACGGCCGCGCATCGGATCAGCCGCCATGGCGCGTCGCGATCGCATCCGCGGCCGCGGCGAAATCGCGCTCCATGGTTCCCGGCTCCTCCGCGTTCATGCCGAGACTCACGTTGACGTATGTGCGTGCGAAATTGAGATCGGGATGACACCCGAGCAGCTCCGACAAGGTCGCGAGTTCGTCGAGAAACCCGCGGGTTGCCCCATAGCTCGCAAACTCGTACCGACGCGCCAGCCGCGGCGGACGCATCTGAACCGACCACCCCTGCGAAAACTCACCCGCAAACTCCGCCATAACAGCGCTCCTGATGGGTTGCATCGGCAAGCATGCGCTCCAGTTCGTGAAGATGCGCCTGCTCGTCTTTCAGTAGTCCGGCAAAAAGCTGCCGAGCGGTTTCATCGCGCGTGCGGCGACAATGATCGACCGCTTCGGCATAAAGATGCACTGCCTGCTGTTCCAACTGCATGTCGCGGACGAGGAACTCGGCCTTGTCGCGTCCGGGGCGCACCGCCGCGAGCTGGGTCGCGTTCGGGGTCAACCCCAGGGCGAGCATGTGCCGGATGATCAGGGCGGCATGCCCGAGTTCCTCGCTCGCCTCGCGCCGGAAATAGGCGCACTCCGCGTCCAGCCCCCACAGCGCGCACAACTGCCCTTGGGTGATGTACTGCTGCACCACGCTCATCTCGTGGTTCAGCGCCTGACGGAGATAGCCTATCGTCCGAGGGTCGCCCCGGAGAACGCGATCCAGGTTCGCCAGCATGACGACACCTCAGCGGGCGACCTCGGAGACATCCATGTCCCGACCGCTGATCCCGGAACCGGGCGCGCGCGGCAGGATGCCCTCGACCTCGGCGTGGACGCGGGCGATGATGTGCGCCGCGACCAGACCGTCGCCGACGCGCTCGCACGCATCCGCGCCGGCGCGCACCGCCGCGTTGACAGCGCCGGTCTCGCCACGCACCAGCACCGTCACATAACC
>JAJYBQ010000070.1 GCA_021778935.1 Pseudomonadota bacterium
GTCTGCCCGCCGTACTGCACGATTACGCCGAGCGGCCGCTCACGGTCGACGATCTCCAGCACGTCCTCGAGGGTCAGCGGCTCGAAGTACAGGCGGTCGGAGGTGTCGTAGTCGGTGGAGACCGTCTCCGGATTGCAGTTGACCATGATGGTCTCGAACCCGTCTTCACGCAGCGCGATCGCCGCATGCACGCAGCAGTAGTCGAACTCGATCCCCTGGCCGATGCGGTTGGGCCCACCGCCCAGCACCATCACCTTGCGCCGGTCGGTCGGCGCCGCTTCACACTCCTCGCCGTACGTGGAATAAAAGTAGGCCGTTGTCGTGGCAAACTCCGCCGCGCAGGTGTCGACACGCTTGTATACCGGCCGCACGCCGTGGGCGCACCGCGCCGCGCGCACCGCGCCGGGGCTGCACCCGAGCAGTCCGGCGATCCGCGAATCCGAAAATCCTTTGCGTTTGAGTAGCATCCAGTCCTGGGCATCGAGCGCTTCGATCGTGGTCTGCGCGATCTGCTGCTCGATCCGCACGAGCTCCTCGACCTGCGCCAGGAACCAGGGGTCGATCCCGGTTTCCTCGGCGATGTCCTCGAGCGTCAAGCCGATGCGGAAGGCGTCGGCGAGGTACCAGATGCGGTCGGGGCCGGGCTCTCCGATCTCTTCGACGATCTCGTCACGGTCCCGGGACCGTTCATTCAGCCCGTCGGTACCGATCTCCAGGCCGCGCAGCGCCTTCTGGAACGACTCCTGAAACGTGCGGCCGATCGCCATCACCTCACCCACCGATTTCATCTGCGTGGTGAGGTGGTTGTCGGCCTGCGGGAACTTCTCGAAGGCAAAACGAGGGATCTTGGTCACGACATAGTCGATCGTCGGCTCGAACGATGCCGGCGTCGCGCCGCCGGTGATGTCGTTGCGCAGTTCGTCCAGCGTGTAGCCCACCGCGAGCTTCGCCGCCACCTTGGCAATCGGGAATCCCGTGGCCTTGGACGCCAGCGCCGACGACCGGGAGACGCGCGGATTCATCTCGATCACGATCATGCGGCCGTCGCGCGGGTTGATCGCGAACTGCACGTTCGAACCGCCGGTGTCGACGCCGATCTCGCGCAGGATCGCGATCGAGGCATCGCGCATGCGCTGGTATTCCTTGTCGGTGAGGGTCTGGGCCGGCGCCACGGTGATCGAGTCGCCAGTGTGAATTCCCATTGGATCGAGATTCTCGATCGAACAGACGATGATGCAGTTGTCGCGACTGTCGCGCACCACCTCCATCTCGTACTCTTTCCAGCCGATGAGCGACTCTTCGATCAGCAGTTCGCGCGTCGGCGAAAGCTCCAGGCCGCGCTGGCAGATCGAAACGAACTCCTCCATGTTGTACGCGATGCCGCCGCCGGTACCGCCCAGCGTGAAGCTCGGCCGGATCACCACCGGAAACCCTACCGTCTCCTGCACGGCGAGCGCCTCCGGCAGGGAATGTGCCACCGCCGACGCGGCAGAAGCAAGGCCGATGCGGGTCATCGCCTCCTTGAACAACTGCCGGTCCTCGGCCTTCTCGATCGCTGCCGGCGACGCGCCGATCAGCTTCACGCCGTAGCGTTCCAGCACGCCGTTGTGGTGCAGGTCCATCGCGCAGTTGAGCGCGGTCTGCCCGCCCATCGTCGGCAGGATCGCGTCGGGCTTTTCGCGCGCGATGATCCGCTCGACCACCTGCCAGACGATCGGCTCGACGTAGGTGACGTCGGCCATTTCCGGGTCGGTCATGATCGTCGCGGGGTTGCTGTTGACCAGCACGACGCGATAGCCCTCTTCCCGCAGCGCCTTGCACGCCTGCGCGCCCGAGTAATCGAATTCGCAGGCCTGGCCGATGACGATCGGGCCTGCACCGATGATGAGAATCGTGTGAATGTCTTGGCGACGGGGCATGCGTTCTTCGCTTTGCGCTTGGTTGGGCGCCTTGATTGGTTTACGCCGCTCCCGCGGCACTCTCGGCCGGACCGGCGAGATGATGTTCAACAAGCTCGATCAGGGTATGCAGAACCTTGATGTGCAGCTCCTGAACCCGGTCGGAATATCGACCCGCAGGAGTGGCGATCAGGACGTCTGCGGAATCGGCCAGCGCGCAATCGGCACGGCCGGTCAGGGCGATCACCGTCATATCCGCAGCGTGCGCCGCGTGGGCCGCGGCGACCACGTTGGGACTGGTCCCGCTGGTGCTGATCGCGACCAGGACGTCCCCCGGCCGACCATGGGCCTCCACGTACCGGGAAAACACCTGATCGAATCCGAAATCGTTGGCCACGCACGAAAGGTGGCCGGGATCCGCGATCGCGGTCGCCGCATAGGCCGGCCGATCTCCGCGAAACCGGCCGGTAAGCTCCTCCGCGAAATGCATGGCATCACACATCGACCCGCCGTTGCCGCAGCTGAACACCCGCCCGCGGGCGCGCAGACAGCGCGCAACGACCTCGCCGCCACGGGTGATGGCCGCGATCGCCGCCGCGTCACCGCGCAGGGCGGCCAACGCGTCGGCGGCTTGCGCCAGCGCGTCGGCGACGATCGCGTCGCGGCGACGATCGGCACCGGTCGTGGGTAGGGTCATCCGCGCACCTCGGTGCCCGACGCCCGGATCGCGTCGATGCGCCGCACGAACTGGTCGAACAGGGGGCCGATATCCCTGGGCCCCGGACTGGCTTCCGGATGCCCCTGAAAGCAGAACGCCGGTCGGTCGGTGCGCTCGAACCCCTGGAGCGAGCCGTCGAACAGGGAAACGTGCGTCACCCGGCAATTTGCCGGCAGCGTCTGCGCGTCGACGGCGAAACCGTGGTTCTGCGAGGTGATGTACACGCGGCCGCTCGCCACCTCCTGCACCGGATGGTTGGCGCCATGGTGGCCGAATTTCATCTTCACCGTGCGCCCCCCGGACGCCAGCGCCATGATCTGGTGTCCGAGGCAGATTCCGAAGGTCGGGATGGCGCGATCGATCAGGTCCGCGACCGTGCGCACGGCGTAATCGCAGGCCTCCGGATCGCCGGGGCCATTGGAGAGGAACACGCCGTCGGGTCGCATCCGCAACACTTCTTCGGCGCTCGTGCGCGCCGGCACCACGGTCACGCCGCAACCGCGTTCGGCCAGCATCCGCAGAATGTTGCGCTTGACGCCGAAATCGAACGCCACCACGCGGCGATGCGGCGTCGCCAGGCGGCCATACCCGCCTTCCAGCGTCCATTCCGTCTGATCCCAGGCGTACGGGTCGCGCGTCGACACTTCCGAGGCAAGATCCAGGCCGTTCATCCCGGAAAAGGTACGCGCCAGCGCCACCGCCGCCGCCGCATCGTCGCCCACCACGATCGCGCCCGCCTGGGCGCCGCCATCGCGCAGACGCCGCGTCAGGCTGCGCGTGTCGACGTCGGCGATGGCCACCACCTTGCGTTCACCCAGGAACGCGCGCAGGTCCTGCTGCGCCCGGAAGTTCGAGCTGCGCAAGGCGCAGTCCCGCACCACCAACCCGGCGGCGTATACCGATGGCGATTCGTCGTCCTCCCCGTTGGTTCCGACGTTGCCGACATGCGGATAGGTCAGGGTTACGATCTGCCGTGTATAGCTCGGATCAGTAAGGATCTCCTGGTATCCGGTCAATGCGGTATTGAAAACGACCTCTCCGACCGTTGCGCCATCGGCGCCGATCGAGATTCCGCGGAACACCGTTCCATCGGCGAGCGCAAGCAACGCCGCGGGGCGTGAACGATCGATCAGGCTCACTGAAACTCCTGGAGAAACCCCGGTCCGTCGGCAGGCTGCGCCCGCGGGCAGGCGCGGACGGAATGGAACCGGGCAAACCTTGTCATTATACCGGGGGTTGCTCGTCCGATTGCCGGATCGACGGTTGCGGAAAATTCGGCCATCATAGGGCCAGCCTTCCGGGAATCTCTCGGGAAGTCGCCCTGCAATCCATCCGGGAACCGTTTTGCACGCCATCATGTCGATTCCGCTCTGGGCCTGGATTACGGCAGGGGTTGCCGTTGCCCTGCCGCTGGCGTGGTTGGCCCGCAAACCGCGCTCCCGCCCGGGGCACCCCGCGGGCGCCGGTGCCGCGCCCCCCCGCGGATCGTCCCTGCTCGAGCAGGCGCAGGAGGCGACCACCCGCCTGGACATCCGCCGCGCGACCCTTCTCTACCGGGAGCTGGTCGAACGCGACCCCAAGAACCCCGACCTGCTGTGCGCATACTTCAACGCGGCGCTGCTGGGGTCCGACCAGGAGGTGCTGCTGGATTCCGCTCTGCGCATGCTTTGGACCAAGGTGCAGATGCCGACGGACGACTTGCGCAAGACGTTCCTGCGTCTGGCGCAACCCAAGGTCCTGAAGGCGCTACCCATGGAGGAACAATTGCGGCTTGCGCGCCGACTGGTGCGACTGCGCGAGGATGCTACGGCGCTGCGGATTCTCGATGACACGCTGCGGGATGAATTCCTTCGGCAACGCTATGGACGCCAGATCGCAGATTGCCTGTTGGGCTTGTACACCAACTACAAGCGCAACAGCCTGCACAAGCAGGCCGACCAGATCCATACCCGGCTCGCCGCGCATTTCCCGTCGACCGAACGGATCGGCGGCGCAGATCCGGAACATCACTCCCCCTCTTCGCTCGAGGCCGGCATCGCGACGATCTACCGGGGCTTGCCGACCTCATCATCCCAGCTTCGCCGTCCCGCCGCCGAGAAGTGACCGCTGAGAAGGAACCGGTCAACCCGCCAGGTCGGGCGCCGCGTCGAGGTGCTCGCGGTCGGCCCAGAAGTGGATCCGCAATAGCGGGCCAGGCAGGCGCACCGAGGCCCGGCTGATGGACCCATTGGGGATGGCATACGGGCGCGGCGTCTTCCAGGGGATATCAAACGCGGCGCGATACACGGCGTCGAGAATCCCGCCATGCGTGACGACGACGGCGGTTTTCCCGGCAAAATCCCGGGCGATGTCCTCGATCGCCGCCAAGGTACGAGCACGAACCTGCAGGTAGGACTCGCCGCCCGGGACGGCGTAGTCGGGCTCGCGCCGCTGCCAGGTCGCATAGATCTCGGGCCACGTGGCGTGGGCCTCGGCATACGTGGATCCCTCGAACAGGCCAAACCCGCGTTCACGCAGGCGGGGGTCGATCCGCAGCGATACCCCAGCCCGCGCGGCGATGGGCGCGGCCGTTGCACGCGCGCGGGACAGGTCGCTGGCAAATACGGTGGCGATATCGGGAAATGCGCCCGCCCGGGCTCGCGTCAGGTGGCGAGCGACGGCGTCAGCCTGCGCCACCCCGCGAGGCGAGAGGGCAATGTCGCGATGGCCCTGCATGCGGGACTGGGTGTTCCACTCGGTTTCCCCGTGGCGGACCAAAATCAGCGCGGTTTCGTTCATCGCGATGTCACCCTGCCGGGGCGACGTGCCCTGCCACGGACAGACCGCATATCCGGCCCGGACCGGACCCGGGGCGGATCAGAATCCGGCTAGGCAACCGTCACCCGCGCCCAGCGACGTTTGCCGATCTGCACGACGTAGGTGCCGCAGGCGACACGCAATGCGCGGTCTTCGACGCGCTGGCCGTCGATCCGCACCGCACCCTGCTCGACGCTGCGCAGCCCGTCGCTGGTCGACGATGCCAAACCCGCCTGTTTGAGCAGATGCCCGATCGCGATCCCGCCGTCGGTGGCCGGCACCGTAACCGCCGGCATGTCCTCGGGAACTGCGCCGTGACGGAACCGGGCTTCGAAATCTTCCAGCGCGGCGATCGCGGCGGGTTTCGAGTGGAAGCGCGCGACCATCTCCTGCGCGAGCGCGACCTTGGCATCACGCGGGTTGCGGCCCTGCGCGATCTCGCCCCGCAAGCCGGCGATCGCGTCGATCGACCGCCCGGAGAGCAGGTCGTAATACCGCCACATGAGCTCGTCGGAGATCGACATCAGCTTGCCGAACATCTCCGCGGGCGACTCGGTGATGCCGATGTAATTACCCTTGGACTTGGACATCTTGTCGACGCCGTCGGTACCTTCGAGCAAGGGCATGGTGAGCACACACTGCGGCTCCTGCCCGTAGTGTTTCTGCAGTTCCCGTCCGACCAGCAGATTGAACTTCTGGTCCGTGCCGCCCAGCTCGAGGTCGGAACGGAGCGCAACCGAGTCGTAGCCCTGCATCAGCGGATAGAGCAGTTCGTGCATCGCGATCGGTTGCCCGCCGGCGTACCGGTTGTGGAAATCGTCGCGCTCGAGCAGTCGGGCCAGCGTGTAGTGGGAGGCGAGGCGGATCATGCCGTCGGCCCCCAGGGGCCGGGACCACTCGGCGTTGTAGCGGATCTCGGGGCGGTCGCGGTCGAGCACCAGCGCGGCCTGCTCGAAGTACGTCTCCGCATGAGCGCGGATCTGCTCGGCCGATAGCGGCGGGCGGGTTACGTTGCGTCCGGACGGATCGCCGATCATCGCCGTGAAGTCGCCGATGAGGAAAATCACCGTGTGGCCGAGATCCTGCAACTGACGCAGCTTGTTGAGGACCACGGTATGTCCGAGGTGGATGTCCGGCGCCGTCGGATCGAGACCGAGCTTGCAGCGCAACGGCGTGCCGGTGGCGTGTGCGCGTGCCAGCTTGGCCACGAACTCGCTTTCGACCAACAGTTCGTCGCAGCCACGCTTGACGACCGCCAAAGCGCGCTCGACTTCCGGGGGAAGGTGGGAGGATACGGATTCAGTCGGCATAAGGGCGGAGATTTTAGGGCAAACTGCACTTCCGTACCCCAAACCCCTTTACGCCGCCGCGGACGACGGAGCGCGGCGGCCGACCGGGCCTTGCTCTCGACTGCTCTGGACCCTATGCGCCCCGAACCCCAGGACAACCTCTACATCGGCGTCATGTCCGGCACCAGCCTCGACGGAATCGATGCCGTGCTCGCGCAGTTTGGCGACGCCGGACCGCAGCGGGTACGCCTGCTCGCCCATGTGCATCACGCGTTCGCAGAAGAATTGCGCGCGGCCCTGTTCGCGCTGCAGAGGCCCGGGGAGGACGAACTGCACCGCGCCGCCGTCGCCGCGCAGCACTTCGCGCGGGGAACCGCCCAGGCGATCGCGGAGTTGCTCGATCGTGCCGGACGTTCTTCGGCCCAGGTGCGCGCCGCGGGAGTACATGGGCAAACGATCCGCCACCGGCCCGATGCCGGCTACACGATCCAGCTCAATGCGCCGGCGGTCATCGCGGAACTCACGGAGATCGACGTCATCGCCGATTTCCGCGCCCGGGACATCGCGGCCGGCGGAGAGGGTGCGCCGCTCGTGCCGGCATTCCACGACGCCGTCTTCCGGACCGTCCATCCGCGCGCGATCGTCAACATCGGAGGCATCGCCAACTTCACCGGATTGCCGGCCCGGGACGCGGTTACCGAACAGGTGCTGGGATTCGATTGTGGTCCGGGCAATGTCCTGATCGATTTCTGGCATGCGCGGCACCGCGACGGGCCATGCGATCGGGCCGGCGCCTGGGCGGCGCAAGGACATAGCGACCCCACCCTGCTCGCCGTACTGCTCGACGAACCGTTCCTGTCGGCGCTGCCACCCAAGAGCACCGGCCGCGATCTGTTTCATGCGGACTGGCTGGACCGGAACCTGGCGCGGGCCGATCCGCACGGACATCTCGCCCTCGTCGATGTGCAGGCCACGCTGACCCGATTCACCGCAGTGACGATCGGCAGCGTCATCCGGCAATACCACCCGTCGGCGCAGGACGTCATCGTCTGCGGCGGCGGAGCGTACAACGCCACCCTGATGCGGATGCTGCGGGAAGAGTGCGCCCCGATCCCCGTGCTCGACTCGGGCACCTTGGGCATTGCGCCCGAACACGTCGAGGGGCTGGCCTTCGCGTGGCTGGCACGGGCGCACACCACGCGAACCCCGGGAAATCTACCCGCGGTGACGGGGGCGCGACATTCCCGGGTGCTGGGGGCGCGTTATCCGCGGTGAACCGACCCCGCGTTGCGGCGGACTCCGGTCCGCCGCAACGGGAATCCACCGGTCCAAGTCAAACGGAGAACGACGATCCGCAACCGCAGGTGGTGGTGGCGTTCGGATTGCGGATGACGAACTGCGCGCCGTCCAGGTCTTCCTTGTAGTCGATTTCCGCGCCCACGAGGTACTGGAAGCTCATCGAGTCGATGAGCAAGGTCACGCCGTTGCGCTCCATCGTGGTGTCGTCCTCGTTCACGGCCTCATCGAACGTAAACCCGTACTGGAAGCCGGAGCAACCGCCCCCCTGCACAAATACGCGCAGCTTCAGATCGGGGTTTCCTTCCTCTTCGATCAACTGTCGCACCTTGTTGGCAGCGGAATCGGAAAAGATCAGCGGAACGGAGGCTTCGACGGGAGCGTTCATGGTTGGACTCCTGATGGGAACATTGGCGATTATAAGAACGTGTGGCCGGGATGCAGAAAAACAACCATTCCGAGCTCCCGGTTTTTGGTCACGATTCCGGTTGGTTGACCCGCGGATCGACGCGCGTCTCGGAGGGAATGTGGATCATCATCCCCTCCACAACGGCACCATGGTGCATCTCCAATGCGGCGTAGCGCACATCGCCGGCGATCCGGGCCTTGGGCTGCAATTCGACGAGATGCCCGGCGTTGACCGGACCGGCGATACGGCCTCCCACCACCAGATGCGCCGCGCAGACCTCCCCCTCGATGCTGCCATGTTCACTGATGACCAGCAGGCCACTTTCTTCGCCCTCCGCGCACCGTACGGAACCTTTCACCGTGCCGTCGATCCGCATGCCGCCAACGAACGTGACGTCACCGGAAATGGTCGTCGTCGCCCCGATCAGACTGCCGATTTCGTACTGCGCTGCCGCCTTCTTGCCAAACATCCGCTGCTCCCGTTGCCCGCCTACCGGATCACCCGGCAAATGTCTGTCGCAGTCGAACCGCTCCGCCGGCGAGGATGCGCACCTGCACCGACTGCAGTCGCGCCCCGGCGGGCAACGTGAAGCCTCCCTCCACCCGCTGGTAATTGCGGAAGGATAACTGCATCGCCTGGCGCGCATCCGACGGTGCATCCACCCCCGGAACCCACAACGTGTCGAGGTGGCCGTTCTGCACGTAGGCCACGCGCAACTGCACCGATCCGACGAAATCCCGCTGCGGGCTTCCCGCCTGCTGCACCAGCAGGCGGTAGTGCATCTGTGCCGCGGTTCCTTCGGGCTCGATCCGGAAACTCCGGATCACGACGCCCTTTTCGCCCCGCCGCACCGGCAACAGGCTTTCAAAGAAATCCAGGTCCGCCTGCATCCGCGCGCGATCCGCTTCGAGATTGCGCACCTGCAGCATGAGTTGATCCTGCGCGGCCTTCCCGACCTGCACCTGGCCCTGCAGTGCCGCCGCCTTCATGGCGTCGCGATCCCGCTCTGCGGTGGCCGCACGCAAGTCGCTGCGCAAGCTCGCCACTTCCGCAACCAGTTGTTCGCGGTTGGGACCACCGAAATGCCGGCCCCAGTCGTACAGCGCCAGCCCAGCAACCGCCGCGGCCACCATCAACAAGAAGGTGATCGCCATCCGCACCGGCCAGGACATGTGCGACCGCACCGAGACCTTGGGCGCGCTCAGCGTATTCTTGCGCAGGAACAGCTTCCACTTCATCGTATCGCCACCGTCCCTTGCTGCCTTTCCGTTCGCGTTCTGTGACCGTCCCGGTATTGCGTATTGCTTTCCTGCCCGCCTTCCGTTCAGGGCACGG
>JAJYBQ010000071.1 GCA_021778935.1 Pseudomonadota bacterium
CGGCTGCATCGATCGGTCGAGGCGCCGCATGCCCGCGCGACGTCCCGCCACCCCGAGCACCGCGAGTTCCCGAAGGACGCCTACCTCGCCGCGGTGGCCCGCGCCAAGGAGTACATCACCGCCGGCGACATCTTTCAAGTGCAGATCGGGCAGCGGATCCGCAAGCCCTACACCGCCTCGCCGCTATCGCTCTACCGCGCGCTGCGCACGCTCAACCCCTCTCCCTACATGTACTACTACGACTTCGGGGAAACGCAGGTGGTGGGCGCCTCGCCGGAAATCCTCGTGCGCTCCGAGGCGCGCGACGGGGAACGCTCGGTGGCGATCCGCCCGCTGGCGGGCACTCGGCCGCGGGGCGCGACGCCGGAACAGGATGCGGCCCTCGCCGCGGAACTGCTCGCCGACCCGAAGGAGCGGGCCGAACACCTGATGCTGATCGATCTCGCGCGCAACGATATCGGCCGTATCGCGAAGATCGGCAGCGTGCATGTGACGGAGCAGATGGTCGTTGAACGATACTCACACGTGATGCATCTGGTGAGCCACGTCGAGGGCATCCTGGAGCCGGACCTCACCAATTTCGATGTGCTGCGGGCAACCTTTCCGGCAGGGACGCTGTCGGGGACGCCCAAGGTCCGCGCCATGGAAATCATCGACGAGCTGGAGCCCGTCAAACGCGGCATCTATGGCGGCGCAGTGGGATATCTGAGCTTCGCGGGCGATATGGACCTCGCGATCGCAATCCGCACCGGCATCATCCAGGACCACGCGCTGTACGCGCAGGCGGCTGCCGGCATCGTCGCCGACTCGGTTCCCGAGTCCGAGTGGAAGGAAACGGAAGCCAAGGCGCGCGCCGTGCTGCGCGCGGCGGAACAGGTCGAAGATGGATTCGATCTCGAGACGGATTGACCGCGGCGGGAAACCCGAAAACGCCTGCGGCGTGCCCCTCCCGCCCTCGGAGCCGAGACCCAACTTGCTCCTTGCGGTGCAAACGCGCAAAATCCACCAATCATGACCCACTGCATCGACGTGGACATTGGCTCCGTTCTGTCGCCGGAGGCGCGGGATCCGGAATCGGATCATGCGCGCATGATCGACGACGAGGTCCACGCGCACGTCGAGCAGGAGCGGCAGATGCTCGCCAACGAGGTCCACGACTCGGTTGCGCAGAGCATCACCTCGGTGCGCATGCGCATGACGATGCTGCGCGACGCCATCGCCCGCGGCGACCCCGCGCGAGCCGGCGCGCTCGCCACCGACATCGACACCGCCATTGCGGGCGTGCAGTCCGGGCTACGCGAAATCATCACGCACTTCCGCAGCGCGATGGCAGCACCGGATCTCGTCTCCGCGCTGGAAATCGCCATCGACGAACTGCGTGTCGTGAGCGAGGTCGAAATCGACTTCACCAATCTGCTCGGCAACGCCAAACTCTCGGCATACGAAGAGCACCAGATGTTCTATATCGCCCGCGAGGCGATCACCAACGCGCTGAAGTATGCCCATGCGAATTGCGTCGGCGTGTTGCTGATCGAGGAGCAGGGCCATATCGAACTGATGGTCACGGACAACGGCATCGGCCTGGAGCAGGCAAACGTCCGGCAACAAGGACATTTCGGGTTGCGCATCATGCAGGAACGGGCGCGGCGGCTTGGCGGCACGCTTGCGGTCGAACCCTGTCCATGCAGCGGGACGCGTGTCCGGCTCGTGATCCCGTACTGCCCGCCCATCTCCGGAGAACACGCATGACCCCCAACCCGATCGACGTCGCGCTGGTCGACGATCACCGGTTGTGCCAAAGCGGCCTGGCGGAGCTGCTCGAACACAGTGGCGGGTTCCGCGTGGTCGGCAAGGCGGGAACGCCCGCCCAGGCCCGCATCATCATCCAGGACGCCAACCCCGCGCTGATCATCATGGACCTGCGCATGCCGCAGATGGACGGCGTCAGCCTGCTGCGGGAACTGCGCATGGAAGGAATCGACGTTCCCACCGTGATCCTGACCATGAGCGACTCGAAGGACGATCTGGCCAATGCATTGAGCGCCGGCGCCCGCGGCTATCTCCTCAAGGACATGGAGCCGACCGACATCGTCGAGTCGGTGCGGCGCGCGGCGCGCGGCGAGCTGGTGGTGGCTCCGGCGATGGCGAGCAAGCTCGCCCACCTGCTGCAAACCGGAACGGCCGGCCAGCGCACGGAAAAGGCGGTGAAACTCACCGAGCGGGAGCGGGAAATCCTTACTCACGTCGCGGCGGGAAAGAGCAACAAGGCCATCGCCAAGTCGCTCAACATCAGCCACGATACGGTCAAGCTGCATGTGCGGCACATCCTGGCCAAGCTCAAGCTCACGTCGCGAGTGGAAGCGGCAGTCTTCGCTGTCGAGCACCGGCACAGCGGTTCTTCCCATTCGGTGCTATAGCGATCCGGCGCCGAACGGCGCACAATCGCTGCACCATGCTGCAACGCCAGAACGCCCGCGAACCCGGAATCGCAGCCGTTGCGCAACTTGCGGCCGCGGTGCAGGAAAACTGCGACGTCGCCGATGCGCAGCACGCCCGCGAGCTTGGCATGTGCGTCTACCTGCTCGGGATGCGCGAGTACTTCCGCTGGATGAGCGACTATCCGCTCGGCATGGCCCCACCGAGCGAACGCGTGCGGGAATGGATCACCTGCCAGGAATCGCGATGGGACACCGTGTTCGACTGCAAGGACGCCTTCGCCGGCATTCCGTTTCCGGACGGTGACCCCGTGGATGCCTTCGATGAGGCGGAGGTCAACCGCCGAATCGGCGCCATGGGGCTGCCGGAGCGGCTTTTGTATGGCGCCGGGTTGGGCCGATTCGGCGTGCCGATATTTTTTCTCGCCGAAACCGTGCGGGAGGAAGTCCGCGACGGAGTCCGCGTCACGATCGTGGATCGCGAGTGGGCACGGGGTTTCTCGGCGCCCCCGGCAACCAGCCGGAACGGGGCCGTCCAGATCCGCCGCGATGCCTTCCGGCGCTGGCTGTGGACCCGTGCGGAGCAGCCTGGTCTGGGCCAGGGCGGCAACACCGTTCCGTTTTCCGGGCCTGCGCACGGCAGGGGTTCCGGCGCAGCCGCATCGCAAGCGGACCTGATCGAACACATGGTCGAACGGGAAACGGAAACGCTGATCCTGCATGAACTCGGCGAGGTTCGCGCCGGCGCGATCCTGGGATCGGATTGGGAGCGGATGCTGGCACAGATCAATGACCGGCGAACGGAGGTGATCTTGCGCGCCGTGCGCGACCTGCTCGCCGACTGCCTGGTGACCCTGCCGGAACTCGTCGCACGGCAGGCCAGCGAATCGCTGGCGTTCTGGCGCTCGAACTTCGATGGGATGCGGAAGGCCCTTGCGCCGGAATTCGGGACGGCCGGCGGCGCGGATGGAGTCCGGCTCGATGCGACCCGTGCCGCTGCCGATGCCGGCGCCGGTCGATGGGAGGAGCGTGCACGGGCCTTGCTGACACGCTGGCGTGACACGGGCCCGGATGGGGTGATCGGCGCCGCACGCGCCCTCGTGCCGAACTGACTTCCGGGCGAGTCTGCGCGGCAGAAGGGGCACCCCCTCCCGCGCAGCTTCCTAACTGCTGAGTGTCGCGCAACGCCGTCGGTGCGCCCTACCCCCTTCGCAGCCAGCGGGAAAGTCGCAGCGAACCCGGACTGAGCCTGAGCGCGAGGAGGAGGTTGATCGTCGCGTAGAGCAGGTATGTTCCAAGCCACAGCGCGCCGATGCGCTGCGGGGTGAGGTTGCCATGGCCAAGCGCGAGCATCGATGCAAAAAACGGAAGGGACGCAAAGTCGCTGGCCGCGATGGTAAGGGCCCGGCCTTGCGCGTACAGGGCGGATAGCGGAATCCAGGACACGATCCGGGCGAGCGCGCCACCGAAGAATAGCGCTGTCGTAGCCGCATCCGGTTGCAACGAAGGGCCGTAGAGAAGGAGGAAGACCGGTTTCCGTGCCAGGTAAAGAACGGCAAAGGCGGTCACGCTTGCGGGGAGCACTGCCTGGGCAGCGCGCCGCATTTCGTGGGTGAGCGTGTCGTGCGCGATCGCGGAGCTCATTCGGGGTAGGAAAAGGATCCCAAGGACGCCGCCGGCGATGTTGGTGACCCAGTCCGACACGCGCCAGAGCGCCTGCAGCTGGGCCGCGTCTTGCCAGGAATCGGAGCTTGCAACGATCGCGCGCGCGGCGAGCATCGACAATGGACCGACAAAACCGGCCGCCAGGCCCGCGGGCAGGAATTTCAGCAGGCGGCGCCGTGTCGGGTGAGCCGCGATCGTATTGCGGGGGGTTCGGCGCAAGATCAATACCGCGCCAATGACTGCTGGAAGGGCCTGCGCCCCCGCCAGGGCGAGGAGCACGATGCCGGCGGGCGCCCCTGCCACCGTCGCTACCGAGCATGCCGCGGCGCCCACGGTGAACGCCAGGAGTGAGCGGAGATCGCGGATCCCGACCCAGTAGCTTCCGAGAATTGCACCGGCCGTCGCGCCGCAGGCAAGCGCCGCACCCCCGAGAAGTTCCGTTTGGGTTAGCCCGATTGTGCTGGCCAAACGCCCCCCGGCAATCGCGAGCCCCGAAAACGCAAGTCCCGCCGTTGCGCTGATGAGCGTGCCCAGTCGCACTGCGGTCCGGAGCAGCCCGCCCCGTTGGTCGGGATCTGCGCGAGCGACCAGGATCGCCAACCCGTTGCCGATTCCCGCTGCGGCGCTTCCCACGATGAGATCGAGGTACGAGCCCATCTGACCCCAGCGAGCGACCGCGGCGGCCCCGTCGCGAAGAAGCAGAATCTTGTCGACGGCCGAGCGCCCAAGTAGCCCTACGAAGACGATCGCGAGGGTAATGGCCACGTGCGCCTGGGTGGCGGCCGCCTCGGCCCCGGCGGGCGATTCGGGATCGCGCTCTCCAGTCATGCCGGGTACAGCTTGTCTGGCGAGGTGGAGCAGTCAGCGAAGAGGTTGCAAACGAACAAGCTGCCGTACCCCATCCGATGAGTATGAATCGCCCCGGGAATCGTGGAGGCTGGTATTAGTAAGTCATGCTGGGATGCTCGCACTCCCGCCGCGCGGCCAAGCGTTCGGGTTGCCGGCGGGCGAGCTTGCGGTCGGCGCTGTTCCAAGCCTCACGTGCGCCGAAGACCTCCCGCGGCTCGGCGCATTCATGGCTCTTTCGGCTCTGTTACCGTAAGGTCGCGCTCGAAACCTTCATACCTGAGCGTCATGGATTCCACGGCAATCGCCGTGTCCCCGGCGTCCAGGATGCCGAGCGGCTGGTAATGCGAGGGCCAGCAGCGATGGAGTATGAACCGCAATACCGGCTGACGCGCTTCGTTCAGCAAGTCGATGCGCACTTCCTTGCGCATTTCACTGAGACCCATCGGCGTGTTCACGCCGTTCTCGGTGCTCCAGACCAGGGCGGCCCACTCCTCGAACGCCGTGTCGTGCGTGCGACCCCGGCTCAGCACCACGGGTTCGAATGTGGTAAGCCCGGGTCCGAGGACGAATCGATTGGCGAACCCTCCTTCGCGAAAGCGGACGACCTGGGTATCCCAGGCCAGCCCGGAAACGTGGCAGATCCCCGGTATCGGCGTAATCGTGGCGCCGAAGTAAACCTGGAAATTCGTTCCCTTGTAGGGATCCAGCCGTTCAGGATTGACGACGAATTCGCTCATGGCGACGCCCTTTTCGAAAATCCGCTTCGGTCTCCCGCGGCGCAAATGCCGGCCGCGCATGCAGAGGCAGTGTCCCGCGCGTGGTGGAAGGTTCGAACGGCGGTCGATTCCGAGACTACGCGACTTTCATTTCTTGAACAACAGGTTCCTTCCGGCGACCGATGGCGGCGGCAAGGACCCAGAGGTCGCGGAAGCCCTGGATCCTTCGAAACGATTTCTCCGCATGCAAGTAGCCGGCGGCCGTCCAGCGCATCGCCATGTCTGCGTCGCGCCGCCCCCCGGATGAAGAACGGCACCGTCGGCGCGTTTCCAAAACCCAGCCGTCTTCTCTGCCGACCCAGCCACTTCTCTCCGCCGCGAGCCTTTCCACCCAGGCATCGTCAGAATTGATGCCGGAATGGCAAATGCGACGATATCCGTACCTCGTCGTGTTTCACGGAATAGACCAAGCTGTACGGAAAGCGCTCAATGGGAAGCACCCTGGTCACCTTCCGTCACTCAGCACCGATAGACGGGAACGCGCGTAACAGCGCCTACGCCCGCTCGAACTCATCGAGAAGTCCGTCGGCAAGCTTTGGCCCGCCTCGTTCCCGGTAATACTTGGCGGCCTCCAATAACTCACGCTCGGCCGCCTCGTGGATCGTGAATTTCACCGAATCGCGTCACGGACCCGCATCACCGCCTCGTCTATGGGCGACATGATCGCGCGCCCTTCCTCGATTTCCCCAACGCGTCGATCCACTTCCGCAGCCCATTCGGCGTCACAATCCGGCGCTGGCGAAAGGCTCCCGAGCAGTCGAGCGACAAGCTCGGCTCGTTCTTGGTCCGACAATCATGTTGGGATTGCTGTTCCCTTCGGAATGTTGGTTTGGGGGCGTCGTTGCGTGGTCGATTTCAGCCGACGGCGCTCGTTTTGGCGGCATTTTGTGACGGCAGGATTTGGTCGGCGTAGCGCTCGAGCTGGGAAATCGCAGCGCGCTCCTGTGGCGCACAACGCCTTCGAGGGCTACGCCGGCCTGGCGTTCGTTGAGCACGGAGGGCTGCGCGTAGAGATGCCCCAGCGGTCACGGACATGGGAGTAGATGCCGATCTTGCCCGCGTTCGCCCCCGCCCCGGATTGCGCAGCCTACGACCTCTCCTACGAGAACGACTGTGGGCGCTTTGATAGTTTCCGCCGCCGCACGGTATGCGAGGGTCTGCAACGTCGCAACGAGCACGCGCTGCCCCGGTTGCGTCGCCTGCTGCACAATCGCCGCGGGCGTATCCGGTGCGCGACCATGGGCGATCAATTGTGCACAGAGCGTGGCGAGGCCATGCAGCCCCATGTAGATGACCAGCGTCTGCCGGGGGCGGGCCAACGCCGGCCAATCGAGATCGATACTGCCGTCCTGCAGGTGGCCGGTGACGAAGGTGACGGCCTGCGCGTGTCCGCGGTGGGTCAACGGGATGGCGGCCGCGGCGGATGCGCCGATCGCCGCCGTGATGCCCGGCACGACCTCGCAAGCAATCCCTGCCGCCGCCAGGGCCTCCATCTCCTCTCCACCCCGCCCGAAGATGAACGGGTCGCCCGACTTGAGCCGCAGCACCCGGCGGCCGGCCTGCGCCAACGACACCATCAGCGCGTTGATCTCCTCCTGGCGCATGGCATGCTGGTTGCGACGTTTGCCGACATAGATCCGCTCGGCACGCGCCGGCAGCAGATCCAGGATCGCCGGCGAGACCAGATTGTCGTAGAGCACCACATCCGCGCTTTCGATCCGGCGTACGGCGCGCACCGTCAGCAATTCCGGGTCGCCGGGGCCCGCGCCGACCAGCGCCACGCTGCCCCCCTTCGGGGTTGGCGCCGGTTCCGGCGCCAGGGTACGGGACGCGTGCATCTCCATGATTTCACGCGGCATGGACAGGCTCCGCGGCGAGCTCCGCGCACGCTGCGGTCGTGTGGACCACGAAGTCGACAAACTGTCGTGTCCAATCCGCCCCCGCGATGCTGCGCAGATGGCTATATGAAGCGACAAGATTGCGGATCACGATGCCGTCGTTCTCGCCGTCCACACCATAGCCGCGCCGCACCCGGTAGGCATAGCGCGTGCCGGGCGGCAGGCCGGCGATCGCGGAATAGTGGAACTCGTGCGCGCGGAATACCGATCCGCCTACCCGCCCCGGGCCGTGCGGCGCATGCCCGGTACCCTCCAGCTCGACATAGCCGGAACCGACCGGACGTCGCTGCATATGGACGTCGCCGGGGATCGCACCGACCATTTCGTGGCGGCGGCCGTCGACGATGAGGCTCCGCGCCAGATACATCAAACCGCCGCACTCCGCGTAGGCCGGCAGGCCGCGCGCCACGGCGGCCGCGATCTGCCCACGCAGGCTTGCGTTCGCTGCAAGTTCGGCAGCGCAGCTCTCCGGGAATCCGCCGCCGATGAACAGGGCATCGACCTCCGGCAGATCGCGATCGCGCAGCGTATCGAACGATACGATTTCCGCGCCGGCCCGGCGCAGCGCCTCCAGGTCGTCGGCGTAATAGAACCCGAACGCGCGGTCCATCGCAACACCGATCCGCACGCGGGGAGATCCCGTCCCGCGCAACGGGACCGCCTCCGGCATGCCGGCGCCCACCAGCCGCCCACCGCCGCGCTGGTCCGCAGACCGGGCGACTGCGAGAACCCGGTCCAGATCCACCTGTTCCGCGACGTGCGCGCCGATCCGGTCGATCTGCTCCCGGGCCGATTCCGCTTCATTGGTCGGCACCAGGCCGAGATGGCGCTCGGTCATCCCCACCGCGGGTTCGTCGCGCACCGCACCCAACACCGGAATGTCGGTGTAATGCTCGATCACCGCGCGCAGTTTCGCCTCGTGGCGGGCGCTGCCCACGCGATTGAGCACCACTCCGCCGATCCGCACGGTGCGGTCGAACGCCTGATACCCGAGCAGAATCGGCGCAACGCCGCGGTTCATGCCACGCGCGTCGATCACCAGCACGACCGGCATCCCGAGGATCGAGGCCAGTGCCGCGCTGCTGTTCGAGCCATCGAGTGCGACCCCGTCGAACAGGCCTTGATTGCCTTCCACCAGTGCGATGTCGGCGTCCGCCGTCTTGGCAGCGAACATCGCGCCAATTGCGTCTCCGGTCATGAGGTACGGATCGAGGTTGTAACAGCCGCGACCCGCCGCACGGCCAAGCCACATCGGATCGATGTAGTCCGGTCCCTTCTTGAAGGCTTGCACTACCAGTCCACGCGCCCGCAGCGCCGCTGCGAGGCCAAGGGCGATCGTCGTCTTTCCGGAAGAGCGATGCGCTCCGGAAATCAGGATGCGGGGAACCGCACAGGCTCCCTCCGTCGCGGCGCTCGTCCCCGCGGACCCCCGGAAAATGCGGTCGGCGTCGGCCATGGCGTCACGCGTCGCGGGCCATGCCGTCGTGCGGCAGGAAATCCAGGACCCGGACGCCGATGACCGTCAGCGTATACGCCAGGCCGATGCCGCCGACCGCCAGGCCGATCTCCGGCAGGCTCGGCGTGTAGCGGGCAACCTGCCCGTCCCAGAAGGTGCTTTGGGCGACGAAACCGGGAAAGAGGTCGAGCGGGAAGGCCTGTCCCCCGACAATGAAGACGTAGAGTTCAGCCAGCGCCCCGCCCAAGACCAGCAGCGCCGCGGCGATGGCGATGCAGGGCGTCGCCGTTGCCGGGCGGAACACCATCAACAAGGGCAGAAAGCTGCCGAGGAACACGAACCCGACCCAGAACAGCATCGCATACGGCGACCCGTACACGAGGATGAAACGCTCGAACGCAGCCTGGCGCGCGTAGTACAGGTTCGTAAGGTGATAGACGAGCATGAAATACAGCACGCCGACGAGGAAGATGCCGAGCAGTCGCGTCATGCGCCGCTGCATGTCTTCCGGAACCGTTCTGCCGTTCCACGAAAACATCGTCTGCTGCACCACCAGGAACGCCGCCAAGCCCCACGCGAAGGACATGACGATGAACATGGGGGCAAGAACC
>JAJYBQ010000072.1 GCA_021778935.1 Pseudomonadota bacterium
GGCAGCCGGAGCGGCCGGTGCCGCGGCGGGAGCCGGCGCCTGCGCGGCCGGGTGCTCCGATTTTTCGCATGCAGCCAGAGCGGCGATGCTCAGCGTGGCGGCGATGAGAATTTTTTTCATGATGTGTTCCTTTTGTTCGATAGGGGGTAATGCGTTTTCCGCGATTTTCCACCGCCCGACGGGCACGCGCGCTCCCGGCGACGCGGGACGGGTGACGATCTCCATCGGAAGCGGATCTTCCGCGGCGCAGCAATTGTAGGGGATTCCCGGCGGTTCTCCTGCGACTTGCCGCAAATTTGCTAGAGAAATAGGTGCAACCAACCGTTGCGATACCACGCATACAGCAGCATGTCCAAGGACGGTTGCTGCAATGCGGTAACGCGGGTTTGGGAATGCGTCCGGCGGATTCCTCGGTCGCGGAGCGCAGCGGAGACCCCGGCCGGTGTGCCGGATCCGGCAAGGGATTCGGGGGGCAGTCGCCCCTGTTCGGCCAGCATTCGCAGCCGTCGCCGATCCGCTGCGGGAAGCGCACGCAGCGCCTCCTGGAGTTCGCCGTTGATCGCGAAGTCCGGACCGGAATACAGCATGCGGCTGCGCAGATCGGCGGCGAGGCCGCCGCGGCGGATGCGCTGGGCAAAGCGGGCCGGCGTGATCGGCGGCCGCGGCGGATCGAAGAACACCTGGGGTTTGGGTTCGGTGCAGTGCTCCAGCAGCGTCTGGCGCAGTTGCCGGGCGGTGGGCACGGTGTTGCGAAGCGCCGCGCGCGCGGCCCGAACCAGTTCGTCCGGCAGGCGGGCCGGGCTGGTGGCACGCCGGCGCAAGGTGTCGGGCAGATGTCCGGGTAGCGGCGCGGTACGCCCTTGTCGCTCCGCCCAGGCGTCTGCCAGTTCCTGGCGCGTCGGGACGCGGAAGCCGATCGAGATCGTGATGCTCTCGCCTTGGGCGACGCCGTCGTGGGCGACGCCCGGCGGTAGATAGAGCAGGTCTCCCGGTTCGAGTACCCATTCCCGTTCGGCGTGGAAGTTCGCCAGCAGCCGCAGCGGCGCTCCTTCGCGCAGCCGCGGATCGAAGTGCTCGGCGATGCGCCAGCGCCGGCGGCCTTGCGCCTGGAGCAGGAATACGTCGTACTGGTCGACATGCGGACCCACGCCGCCGCCGTCGGTTGCGTAGCTGATCATCACGTCGTCGAAGCGTGCCCGCGGCAGGAAGCGGAAGCGCGCGGCGAGGCTCGCCACCGCGGGAAGGCGGAGGTCGACGCCTTGTACGAGCACTGTCCAGCCCTTGCGCCGGAGGCCGGGAAATGCATGCGCGGCACGCGCAGCACGCGCGGAAAACGGCCCGTGACGCAGACGCCAGCGGTCGGTGTCGTGCTCGACGAGCCGCGACTCCACCTCCTCGTCCTGCGCCAGCGCGAAGAGATCGTCGCGGGTGACCGGACTCGTGAACCCGGGAATCGCCTGCCGGACGAGCAGCGGCTCGCGGTGCCAGGTTCGGCGCAGGAATTGCGTGACGGAAACCGACCCGAGGCGGGCGAGCGGCGCCGGCAGGGGGTCGAAAAATGGTTGGCGGTCACGCATTCTCCGCTCCCGTTCCCCCACCTCGTCCCGGGTCGCGGTCCTCACCCCGGCCCTCTCCCGCAAGCGGGCGAGGGGGGATGCGGCTCGGATCGGCTCCCCCGCTCCCGCGGCGGCGGGAGCGGGCGGGGGGGAGGGCGGCGGCTGCACCGCGGTGCTTGGGCGGGTTCATTCCGGATCTCCCGTGCGCGCCTCCGCGCGCAGCGCGTAGAGCAGATCCAGCGCTTCCCGCGGCGTCAGGCGGTCGGGATCGACTTCCCGCAGCCGCGCGCGCAGCGGATCCGGCGTCGGTGCTTTCTCCGGTTCGGGCGTTCGGGACGCCGGAACGGCCGCGGCGGCGAACAAGTCCGCTTGCCGTGCGTCGATGGCCGCCGTCGCCGCGGCATTTGCCTCCAGCCGGGCGAGCAGTTCGCGCGCGTGGCCGATCACCGCCTGGGGCACGCCGGCCAGCGCGGCGACCGCGAGTCCGTGGCTCTGGCTGGCCGGACCTTCCCGCACCTGGTGCAGGAACACCAGTTTGCCGCGCGTCTGGGTCGCCGCAACGTGCACGTTCACCACCCCGGGCAATTGCGCCGCGAGCGCCGTGATTTCGAAGTAATGGGTGGCGAAGAGGGTCAGGCACTCGTTGGCCTGGACCAGCGCATGCGCGATCGCGCCGGCCAGCGCCATGCCGTCGAAGGTCGAGGTGCCGCGGCCGATCTCGTCCATGAGCACGAGGCTGTGGCGACCCGCGTTGTGCAGGATGGCCGCCGCTTCGGTCATCTCGACGAGAAAGGTCGACGCGCCGCGCGCGAGGTCGTCCGCCGCACCGATGCGTGTGAAGATCCGGTCCACCGGTCCGATCTCCGCTTGCGCGGCGGGAACGTAGCTGCCGCAATGCGCCAGCAGCGCGATGAGCGCCACGGACCGCATGTAGGTCGATTTGCCGCCCATGTTCGGGCCGGTGATGACGAGCATGCGCCGGGTTTCGTCGAGGCGGCAGTCGTTGGGGGTGTAGGTTTCGATCATCTGCTCGACGACCGCGTGGCGCGCGCCCTCGATATCCAGGCCGCGCCGGGAGCGCAGCGTCGGCCGCACCCAACCCGCCGCGCGGGCATGCGCGGCGAGCGCGCTCAGCATGTCCATCATCGCCACGGCATCGGCGGTGCGAAGGAGGGCAACGACCTCCGGTTCGAGATCGCGCAGCAGGGCGTCGAAGAGTTCCCGTTCACGCGCCCGCGCGCGCTCCTGTGCAGAGAGGGCGCGGTCCTCGAAGGACTTGAGTTCCGGCGTGATGTAGCGCTCGGCGTTCTTCAGGGTCTGGCGACGGCGGTAATCCTCGGGAACCTTGTCCGCCTGGCCGTTGGTGACCTCGATGTAGTAGCCGTGCACGCGGTTGTATTCCACCCGCAGGTTGGGAATGCCGGTGCGGGTGCGCTCGCGCGCTTCGAGGTCGACGAGAAATGCGCCGGCGTTGTCGCGCAGCGCGCGCAGCTCGTCGAGTTCCGCATCGAATCCGGTGCCCATCACGTCGCCGTCGCGTGGGCTGTATGCCGGCTCTTCGGCCAGCGCCCCGGCAAGCCGCCGCACCAGGGTTTCCGCCAGTGCGAGCGGACCGGGGATCGCCCCGGCGGCGTCATCGGGAAGGTCCAGTCCGTCGGTGATCGCCGACGCGCGGGCGAGCGCGGGCGCGCAGGCGCGCAAGGCGGCGAGTTCTTTCGGGCGCACCGAGCGCAGCGCGATGCGGCTGGCGATGCGGTCGAGATCCGGCACGGCCGCGAGGGCGTCGAGCATGGCCTGCGCGGCATCGGTGCGCAGCAGGGCGGCGATCGCCACCTGCCGCGCCAGCACCGCCCGGGGGTCGCGCAGCGGGTGGTGCAGGCTGTGGCGCAGGCGCCGGCTGCCCATGCCGGTCGCACAGCGGTCGAGCGTGGAAAAGAGCGTCGGTGCTGCCGGGTCGCGGATCGCTTCGGTGATTTCGAGATTGCGCCGCGTGACCGGATCGATGCCGATGTAATCGGAACGGGATTCCACCCGCACCGTGACGAGGTGGCCAAGGCGTTCTCCGGCCGCCCGGCCCTGCGTGTGCCGGGCGTACTCGAGCAGGCCCGCGCAGGCGGCCAGCGCCAGCGGTCGGCCGCCGAGGTCGAAGGCCTGCAGGCCCGCCACCCCCAGCGCTTCCCGCAGCAACTGGTCGCCGCGGGTCGCGTCGAAATGCCAGTCGGGCGCATTGCGCACCGGTACGCTCGCGCGGATGCGCGCCGCCTGTCCCTCCGGGGCGACGATTTCGGCCGGCGCGATGCGCGCCAATTCGGAGTCGAGTTCTCCGGCCGTGGTTTCGAGCACCCGCAGGTCGCCGTTGGCCAGGATCAGCCACGCGATCGCGACCGGCGCGTCCCCGGCGATGCCGCGGCCCGCCGGGCCAAGGTTCCCTGGAGCGCCAAAGGCGATTCCCGCCAGCGCCGCGTCGCGCTTGTTCGGCAGCAGATCCTGGTCGGTCAGGGTTCCCGGCGTGACCACCCGCACGACCTTGCGTTCCACCGGGCCGCGCGCCGTCGCCGGATCACCCACCTGCTCGCAGATCGCCACCGACTCGCCGAGCTGCACCAGTCGGGCGAGGTACTGGTCGACGCTCACGGCGGGCACGCCTGCCATCTTCACCGGCGCGCCGCCCGACTGGCCGCGGGCGGTCAGCGTCAGCCCGAGCAGGCGGGCGGCTTTTTCCGCGTCGTCGTAGAACAGTTCGTAGAAGTCCCCCATCCGGTAGAAGACGAGTTCGCCGGGATATTGCGCCTTGATCCGGTGATACTGCTGCATCACCGGCGTGTGTTGGGGTTCTTTCAACATGGAGGGATTCTCGACGCCACCGGCGCGGACGGACGTGCCACAGGACGGCAAGCGCAGTAAAATAGCGCGTTTTGTTTTACTTAGGTCAAAGTCCGGTCGTGCCTGGGCGGTAGGATCGCCGGGCCGTTGTCTGTTTCCGGGGCCGTAGCGTCCTGAACTGTTGGAACATATGTCGTCCATATCATCGATGCCGGCCGCAGAGGCCTCTTCTCCGACGGGAATCTCGCCGGAACTTTCTCCCGAAACCGGTTTTCCTCTCGCACCGGTTCCTGTCGGCGATCCCCTGCCGCACCGCAAGGTCATGCGCCGTTGGCTCATTCCGCTGGCGGAGCGCACGACGGCGTACGCCATCGTGCTGCTGGCGTTCGATTATGTCGTCCTGTTCGGGCTGCTCGCCGGGACGGTGGTTGCCCATTCCTGGCCGATCAAGCTGCTCTTCGGCATGGTTGCGGGGTTCTGGACCGGGCGGCTGTTCATCATCGGGCACGACGCCTGCCATCAGAGCCTGACGCCGCATCGCCGGCTGAACAAGGTGCTGGGCCGCATCGCCTTCCTGCCGTCGATCACGCCCTATAGCCTGTGGGATATCGGGCACAACGTCGTGCATCACGGGTACACCAATCTCAAGGGTTTCGACTTCGTCTGGGCGCCGCTCACGCGGGAGGAGTTCGATGCGCTCTCCCCTGCGCGGCGGGTGTTGAACCGGATCTACCGCAGCGGTTGGGCGCCCGGTCTGTACTACATGGTCGAGATCTGGTGGCTGCGCATGTTTTTCCCGAGCAAGACGTACATGGGCACGCGCCGTCCGATCTTCTTCTGGGACAACGTGCTGGTGAGCGCGTTCGGGCTGGCCTGGGCCGCGGTCCTGACCTGGGCGGCGCATGCGACGGGCCAGGCCATCGCGCCCGTGCTGGTGTTCGGCTGGGTCGTGCCGTTCTTCTTCTGGAATTCGATGATCGGATTCGTGGTCTATGTGCACCACACCCACGTCAAAGTGAACTGGTACGACGACCGGACTGCCTGGGCGCGTGCGCAGCCGTTCATCTCGACGACCGTCCACCTGACCTTCCCGCTGCGGTTCGGTGCCGTGCTGCACCACATCATGGAACACACCGCGCATCACCTCGATATGAGCATCCCCCTCTATCGGCTGAAAAACGCCCAGAAGATGCTGGAAGACCTGCTGCCCCAGCGCATCGTCATCCAGCCGTTTTCCTGGCGCTGGTATTTCGATACGGCGCGTAACTGCAAGCTCTACGACTTCTCGCGGCACTGCTGGACCACCTACTCCGGCAAGGCAACGAGCGAGACCGCGGCAGCGTGACGATTCCCCCGCTCCCCCGGCGGGAGCGGGTCGGGGGGATCCAGGCGGTCGCCGACCGCCTGGATCGATCGCCCGGTCAGCCTCCAGGCGCTCGCCGTTGCGCCGCCCAGAGCACGCCGGCCAATCCGAGCAGGCATAGCAGCGACCACGCCGGGATCGTCAGTCCGAGAAACCGCCAGGTGATTTCGGTGCAGTCCGCGTAGCCCTGAAAGATGCGCGGCAAGGCCCGCCCCAAGGGCAGGTTGGCGACGAGATACTGCAGGCTCGGCCCGCAGGAGGCGAATTGGGGTGGATGCGCCTGCAGCCAGACGTGCCACACTCCCACGCCCGCGCCGGCCAGCGCGAAGGCGATTCCGATCCACGCCGCAATCCGCGCGGCGATTCGTGGGGCGGACGCCGGCAGCAGCGCCGCCGCCAGAGCGGCCGCCGCAACGGCCACATAGGCATAGCGCTGCAGGATGCACAGCGGGCAGGGTTCGAGTCCCTTGACCTCCTGCAGGTAGATCGCGAATCCGATCAGCGCCGCCGCGGCGACGGCGACCGTGCCATACAGGACGCGCGGCCCGGCCGGGCCGCGTAGGGGGCATTTCACGGGGCAACCCATCCGCCGTTCACAGTCGCGGCGCCGTCTCGGCGCCGCTCACCAGTTGCAGCAATTGCGGGGCGATCTTGGGGTTGCCGCAGACGAGGTTGCCGCTTTCCAGGTATCCGGCGCCGCCCTGATCGTCCGTGACCAGGCCGCCCGCCTCGATCACCAGCAGCGTTCCTGCCGCGATGTCCCACGGCGACAGCCGGAACTCCCAGAATCCGTCGTAGCGGCCTGCGGCGACACACGCGAGATCGAGCGCGGCCGAACCCGGGCGGCGGATCCCTGCCGTGGCGGCGGTGACGCGGCGGAAAATGGCTAGGTAGCGGTCGAGGAATTCCAGATCGCGAAAGGGAAACCCCGTCCCGATCAGGGATTCCGCCATCTGGCTGCGTTTGGATACGCGGATGCGGCGGTCATTGAGAAATGCGCCGCGGCCGCGGGTCGCCGTGTAGAGGTCGTTGCGCGATGGATCATAGATCACGCCCTGGGTGATTTGCCCGTCGTGCATGCAGGCGATCGACACTGCGTATTGCGGGAACCCATGGATGAAGTTGGTCGTGCCGTCGAGCGGGTCGATGATCCAGGTGTAATCGGCCTTGGCGCCTTGCGGTTGGCTCCTGCCCGACTCCTCGGCAAGAAAACCGTGGTCGGGGTACGCCTGGGAAATCGTCTCGATGATCGTCTGTTCCGCAGCACGGTCGACCTCCGTGACAAAATCGGCGTGGCCTTTCGCGCTGACCTTCAACAGGTCGACGTCCAGGCTGGCGCGGTTGATGATGGCGCCGGCCTTGCGGGCGGCTTTGATGGCGGTGTTCAGTAGCGGATGCATGAGGATGGGGCACGGCCGAGCGGCACGTGCGGTCGGTGGACGCAAGTCGTGATTTTACGGGTGTTCGGTGTCGGGCTTCTCGCAATTTCGATTCGTATTGGTCGGGCCTGCCCATGCAGGCAATATCGGCGCCTGCGCGAGGGCGATCCGTACCATGGGGTTTTCCCGGCTCGTCGTGGTGCAACCGCGCACCCCGGGCTTTCGTGAAGACCCGGAGGCGCTGGCGTTCGCGACGTCCGCGGCGGACGTGCTGGTTGCGGCGCGGACCTGCGATTCGCTGGCCGAAGCGCTCGACGGGGTGCAGCAGGCGTACGCCATGACGGGGTATGCACGCGGCTTCGGACCGGAGCCGGTCGAAGTCCGCGCGGCGGCGCGCGACGCCGCGCGGACGGCATTCCGGGACGGAGCGGAGATCGCGTTCGTGTTCGGCACCGAGCGCACGGGACTGACCAACGAGGACGTGCAGCGCTGTCACGCGGTCTGTGCGATTCCGGCCGACCCGCTGCGCGCATCGCTCAATCTCGCACAGGCCGCGCAGATCGCCGCCTATGAATGTCGCCGCGAGTTGTTGTGGCAGACGGGTGCGCTCCTCGGACCCCTGCCGCGGCGCGATGCGTCCCACACGGATCCGCGTGAGGACGATCCGGCGGCGGGCGTCGAGCAGACCGAGGCGATGTTTGGGCATCTCGAACGGGCGTTGATCGCGGTCGGGTACCTCGATCCCGGGAAGCCGAAGAATCTGATGGCGCGGATGCGGCGCCTGCTGTTGCGGGCGCGGCCGACCCGCACGGAGGTGGACATCCTGCGGGGAATCGCGGCGGCGATGGAGCGGCCGAAGACCGAGCGCGTGGGGTCGAAGCGGCATTGACCCCTTCCTTGCCCGGGTTGAGGGAGGGCAGCACAGCGCCGCGGCGGCAGGACGTTCCCCCTCTCCCGCGGACGCGGGAGAGGGGGGGTGAGGGCGGGCGATTGGGCACGCCCATGCCAGACCCGAAAGCCTATTGCAGCGCCAGCAAGTTCAACACCCCGCCCACGACCTGCAGGCTGCCGCCGCGCGCCGGTTCCGTGTCCTCGTCCCAGTCCGGCAGCACCCAGCGCACGGCTTCGCGGCCGTCGAGGGAGAAGGCGTGGCGGCCGGGAAGGTGGGTGTGCCCGTGGATCATCTGCGCGGCGCCCCCGTCGCGCATGGTCTGGGCGATTGCCTCTGGCGTCACGTCCATGATTGCCGCGGCGAGGCGCTGTTTTTCCTGTTCGCTCTGGACGCGGGCCTGGCCGATGAGCGCGCGGCGCTCGGCGAGCGGGCGGGCGAGGAATGCCGCCTGGAAGCGGGGGTCGCGGGCTTGCAGCCGGAATCGCTGGTACGCGGTGTCGCGCGTGCAGTAGGCGTCGCCGTGCGAGAGGAGGGTGGGAACCCCACCGACCTGCTCGACCACCGGGTCGGGCAGCAGGCGGACACCCGACGCCTCGGCGAAGCGCGCGCCGAGCAGCACGTCGCGGTTGCCGTGCATCACCGCAACCGCGACGCCGCAATCGGTGAGCCGCCGCAGGGCGGCGACGACCGTGCGCGCGACATCGTCGTCGGGCGTCTGCCCGTCGAGGCTGTCATCACCGGGCCAGTATTCGAACAGATCGCCGAGGACGATGAGTTCGGCGTGGCGGGCCGCAGTCTCATCGAAGAAGGCGAGCGCGCGTGCGAGCGTGCGGGGCCGCTGCGCGCAGAGATGCAGGTCCGAAATGAATACCGGGTCGCGCAACACGCCTTTTCCCCCTACGCCGCCACTTCCGCGCGCTTGATGAGCACGTCTTCCGACGGCACGTTTTCATGAAACCCGCTGCGCCCGGTCCGCACGGTCTTGATCCGGTCGACGACGTCGGCACCCTCGACGACCTTGCCGAACACGCAATAGCCCCAGCCTTGCGCGGTGGGCGCCGTGTGGTTGAGGAAATCGTTGTCGCCGACGTTGATGAAGAACTGCGCGGTTGCGGAGTGCGGGTCGGAGGTGCGGGCCATCGCGATCGTGTATTTGTCGTTGCGCAGGCCGTTGGCGGCTTCGTTGTCGATCGGCGCGCGGGTGGCTTTTTGTCGCATTCCAGGCTCGAACCCGCCGCCCTGGATCATGAAGCCCTCGATCACGCGATGGAACACGGTGTTGTCGTAGTGGCCCGATCGGACGTATTCGAGGAAGTTTTCCGTGGTCTGGGGAGCGCGCTCCGCGTCGAGTTCGATGCCGATCGCGCCGTGGTTGGTGTGCAGGATGACCTTGGACATGGGGTTTTTCTCCGGTTGTGCGGGTTGAGGGGTCAATTCTTGCCGAGATGCGCGTCCTGGATCACCACCGGTGTCGACGGCAGGTTCTGGAACGCACCGTCTTGCGACGTGGTCGGGATCGCGGCGATCCGGTCGACCACGCCCATCCCGGAAATCACATGGCCGAACACGGTGTAGCCGTAGCCGTCCTGGCCGGGATAGTCGAGAAAGCCGTTGTCGACGATGTTGATGAAGAACTGCGCGCTGGC